>JASHVE010000008.1 GCA_030039675.1 Acidobacteriaceae bacterium
TCATCGCCTTCATCGAGCACAACTTTGACTTGGGCAGCCTCGGCGCCCGCGACGCTGGCGCAGACGCTTTCGCCGACTGTTTTGATTACAATCAGACCCCCGCACCCTACGCCACCATCAAGACCACGATCACGGCCGACCAGTTGATCCGCGAAAAACCAAGCGGCCCGCCCGACGACGACTAGAGCATTTTCGGAATACATATAGACTTTTTGAGAGCGGTGAAAGGTGGCTTTTTCTTGATGAAAAAGCCACTTGAGGTCATGCTTTCGGTCTACAGTAATTCCGAAAATGCTATAGATTGTTTTTCTGTTACTTTCGCCGTTCCGGTGCGCGGGCTGCTTTGCTCAGGCTCTGCTTCTTCTGCGCCAGCTCGGCGTCCGCGGCGTCCTCCTCAGACTGCGAGACAAATGGCCGCACGCCTTCCAGATTGTGCTCGCCCAACGCATGCAACCGCATGAAGTTGGTTGAGCCGGACTTGGTCCGGGTGCCAGCCACGATCGCGATCACCTCGCGCGGCCGCACATAGCCGCCTTTTTCCAGCAGCGTCTCGGCGCAATCCACCAGGGCCTCCGTCGTGTTGACCTTCGGGCAGCGGATCGGCGTGGTGCCCCACAGCAGATTCAGCCGGTTGATGGTTACGTCGATGGGGCTAAGCGCAAAGATCGGCGCCGTCGGATGATACTTTGAGAGCTGGCGTGCCGTCGCACCCGACTCCGTAAACAGCGCAATGCCGCGCAGGTCCAGATCATCGGCCGCATGGGCCGTTGCTTCGCAGATGGTCTCGGCGATCGAAAGCCGCGACGGCCGCTCCCTGGGTTCCTGGTGGCTGTCGAGCTTCATGTGCTGCTCGGCTTCCGCAACGATGCGCGCCATCATCGCCACCGCTTCAATCGGATACTTGCCCACTGCCGACTCGCCCGACAACATTACTGCGTCGGTCCCGTCGTAAACCGCGTTCGCCACGTCGGAAACCTCGGCGCGTGTCGGGCGCGGGTTCTCGATCATCGACTCCAGCATCTGCGTGGCCGTGATCACGGGCTTCGAGTAGTCGGCCGCGCGGCGGATGATGTGCTTCTGGATGGCGGGCACTTTTTCCGGCGGTACTTCCACGCCCAGATCGCCGCGCGCCACCATAATGCCGTCAGACGCGATCAGGATGTCGTCCAGGTGCTCAATCGCCTGCGGCTTTTCCAGTTTCGCGATGATCCAGGTTTCACCGCCCAGTGCGGCGACGCGGTTGCGCACCAGCCGCACGTCCTCTGCCGTGCGCACAAAGGAAACGGCGATCGCGTCAACGCCGTTCTTGAGCGCGAATTCCAGATCGGCCGAGTCTTTTTCCGTCAGCGAGGGAACGCGTACAGCGATCCCAGGCAGGTTGATGCCTTTGTTCTCACCCAGCATCCCGCCGTTCACGATCTCGCACACAACATCGTGTCCGTCCACCTCGTGCACCCGCAGCTCAATGAGGCCGTCGGAGAGAAGAATCCGCGAGCCCTGCTCGACGTTTTCGGCCAGCGTCTTGAACGTGGTGCCCACCAGCAATGCTGTACCGGGAACTTCACGAGGCGTGATAGTGAGGCGATGGCCGGCCTTCAGCAGCACCGGCTGGTGATCTTTCAGTTTGGAAGTGCGGATCTTGGGTCCCTGCAGGTCGCCCAGAATGCAAAGCGGCTTATGTTCGGCCCGGCTCACCTTGCGGATCAACTGAATCAGCGCCAGCTTTTCTTCGTATTCGCCGTGCGAGAAGTTCAGCCGGACCACGTCGACGCCGGCGCGGACCAGGTCCCGGATCACGGCTTCTGAGTTTGACGCAGGCCCAAGAGTCGCGACGATTTTTGCGCGCCGCGGCTTTGTTTCGTTCAAGCTCTGATGGGGGAACGACATAAGGACAACTCCAGAATAAACGCTCGCGCGCAGGAAAAATTTTTCAGTTGGGTGAATGGTTTGCTTGGTATGTGCTGACCCCATTGTAAATGGTGCCAATCGAGGGCCGTAGCGGATGATTCGCAGCCTTCCGAGCCAATGAGGTGTTGTTTCGCTGCGCGCTGGAAGAGCATCAGCGGACATGCGCGCCCGGGCTTTTAGAAAATTGGCGCGCCTTCACGTATGAACTGAATCCGTGCTGGCCTCTTCCACGGCGCAAACTGAGGCGGAGATGGGCTCTGGCCGCTGTTCCTGCCGCCGGCAGTACAAAATCCCGTTCAGCTCTGCACCCATCAGCACGCTGAACGATGTGATATAGAGCCAGACGAGCGTGGCGATCCCCGCACCGAACGACCCGTAGAACCGCGAGTAGTCGGCGATGCGGGTCACGTACCAGCCAAAGGCCAGCGTCGCCGGGAACCAGATCAGCGAGCCCGCAAACGCGCCCGGCGTCACCCACAGCCAGTGCTCTTTGCGTTTGGTGCCGAAGTGATAAAGCACCATCAGCACACTGGCGCTGGTGAGCAAAGCGATCGACCACCGCACCATCCGCCAGAAGAACAGCACAAAATAACGCAGATCATGGCCCGCATTATTTACCATCCAGATCTCGATCTGGCGGCCAAAGACAATCACCAGCGTGGCTACAGAGAGCGGCACCATCGAGATAGGCAGCAGCAGCACCGCGCGCAGTCGCCGGCCCCAGAACCCCCAGGCATCGTGGGGCAGCTGATACGCGCGTCGGAAGCCCTCCATCAGCGACAGCATCACCCCCAGTCCGGCAAAGATGCTGAGCGTCATCGCTGAGAGAATGAGCTGTCCGGAGTAGACCCGCCGCGTGAGCGCATACGACTGCAGCAGGTCGAGCGTGTCCACGGGAAGAAACTGCTCGAAGAGCGAGCGCAGCTCGCCGAGCATCGTCGGACCCTCCTGCACCTGGGCCACCAGCGTAGTGATGACCAGCAGCGCCGGAAACAGCATCAGCATCCCGGAATACGCTGCGGCCTTCGCGGTATTGATCACGTCGTGAGCCAGTGCCTGCGTTATCGCTGCGCGAATTTTGGCAAAATTCCCAGCCATGAGCACCTGACCTGCGGCCCTGTGGCAAGAGTAGAGCATTTGCGCCGGTCGCAGCCATAAGTGTTTGACGAATTTACCGGAAGCGGAGTCGGCTGAGGCACATCTTGGCTCGGCGTTTTCCTGCAGGCTGAATTTTCACGGAACCTCCTTGCCGTTCATCTTCGCGCATGGCTGACTTTCATTTCGTGAAAAAGGTGCGGTCCTGAGCCCTTTCTGCGACTTCAGCAAGAGCAACTGGCGCGGCAGACCCAGGCATCGAATGAAAACTGATACGCCCGAGTCCCCAGCCGGGGGAGCTCGCACGAATGAGCGGGGAACAGGGATACGAAATCAAATTTTCTCCAACGAGGAGGGGAGGAAAAGCCGAATGTTCTCATGGCGATCAAGCAAGGGAGTTCTCTTGATGGCGGTGTCAGTTCTCTGGGCGGCAGGGGTAACAGCCGCGCAGACGCCAAGTGGCAGCGCACAACAGCAACCACCGCCGACCCAGCAGCAACAGATGGGCCAGCCCGGTGCGCCGGGGTCTCCGACTGCCGGCCTGCCGGACGCCGCGCAAAACAACCAGGCATATGCCGACCAGGCCTTTGTGCACGACACGATGGAAGGCGACTACGCGCAGGTGCAGATGAGCCAGCTTGCCGAGCAGAAATCCGCAAGCGCGGATGTAAAGCAGTTCAGCCAGAAGATGGTGCAGATCCACACCGAGCTGAACAGCCAGTTAGAGCCCGCCGCCAAGCAACTCGGCGTCAGCGAGCCCAAGGGACCGTCGAAAAAGCAGAAGAAGGAACTCGACCGGCTAGAGGCGCTCTCCGGACCGGACTTCGACACGGCCTACATTCAGGCCATGGCCAGGCAACAGGAGCATGATCTGAAGGAATTCAGGACCGAAGCGAAGTCGGGCCAGTATCCCAACGTCCAGCAGGCAGCCAAGCAGGATGAACCGGTGCTCACAGAGCACTACCAGGTGCTCCAGAAACTGGCACAGGTGCATAACGTTGCGCTCGAAAGCCAGAAATAGAAGCTGAGCTAAAACTAAAAAACTAGAAATAGAGAAGCATACAGTTCTTTTCATCGGGCCAAAGAAGTAGAGAAGGGGCAACCCAGGGAAACTCCGCGGTGGAACCCTGGGTTGCCGTTCTCCACAACTCTCTCTACGCCTGCGGCGAATGCCGTGACCCGGGTCCCTCCTGCCGCAAATTCTCGCATGCCTGCATTTTTCTCCCCTTCTGCAATTACACTGTCCTCGTATCCTCGTATTCGTTTTAGGAGGCGCTCAATGCAGACCCGGATCCAGGGCACCACTATGCCCGTGCTCGAAGTAGAGCTTGACCCTAACGAGAGTGTTTTTTCTGAGAGCGGAGAGCTGTCGTGGATGACCGCCTCCATCCAGATGAGGACGCACACGCAGGCCGGCGGCGGAGGTGGTCTCTTCGGCGTGCTGAAGCGCGTAGCTGGCGGCGGCAGCATCTTCATGACCGAGTATCAGGCCTATCAGTATCCCGGCATCGTCGCCTTTGCCACCAAGGTGCCGGGACACATTGTGCCCATTGAGCTGGGCCAGGGACCCGAATACATGGTGCACCGGCACGGCTTTTTGTGCGCCACGCCGCAGGTTTCTCTCAGCGTCGGCTTTCAGCAGTCGCTCGGCGCAGGCATCTTCGGCGGCGATGGATTCCTCTTGCAGAAAGTTAGCGGCTATGGCACCGCCTGGATCGAACTCTCCGGTGAGCTGATCCAGTACAATCTCGCGCCCGGCGAAGTGCTCCGCGTGCATCCCGGGCATGTCGGCGCCTTCCAGAGTTCGGTGAGCTTCCAGATCACCATGGTGCCCGGCATCAAAAACATGATCTTCGGCGGCGACGGAATCTTTCTCGCCGTGCTTACGGGCCCCGGCGCCGTTTGGCTGCAGACTTTGCCCATCTCCCGTCTTGCGCACCAGATTAGCGAATACCTGCCCCATGGCGAAGTACGTTCGGCAGGTCCGGCCGCCGTAGGCGGCGGCTTGCTTGGTGGCATCGTCGGCTCGATTTTGAGCGGGGATCAGTAAGCTGCGAGCAAGTCGGCGCGTCAGCAAGTCAGCCTCTCATCGGCAACTCGCTGACTTGCCGGCCCGCTGACTCGCTAACCCGCTAACTCGCTAACTCGCCAACACCTCCATGCAGGAACATCAGGGATGACGCCATCCTCAAGTGAGCCGCAGACCCATCGCGGCGATATTCTGTTCGCCTTCGCGGTGGCTGCCGCCTGCTACTTCGCGTGGCTGCTGCGCGACGTGTTGGTGCTGCTCTACGTCTCGGCTCTGTTTGCCGTCGTGCTCACTCCGGTTGTGCACGCCACCGGACAGCTGCGCATTGGCCGGTGGCAACCATTGCAAGGCAGAGCGATCCTCTTCCTCGTCCTGGCCATCGCCGGAGCCCTGGCGGCTTTCGGGTATCTCACCATTCCGCCGGTGCTGCACGACCTCGATCAGCTCAGCGGGCAGGCCCCTGCCAAAGTGCCCGAGCTTGTTGAAAAGCTCAGGCAGATTCCCTTCGCTGACCGGCTCGATGACGGGGCCATCGTCGAAAAGATCGAGGGCTTCGCCGGCCAGGCCGCCACCTACACGCTGCTTTCGGTCAAGAGTTGGGCCGGCAAACTGGCTACTGTCATCTCCGGACTTGTACTCACACTCTATTTCATTCTCGAAGGCGACCAGGCCTATCGCTGGTTCCTGTCTTTTTTCCCGCAGCCGCGCCGCCAGCGCTTGCAAACCACGTTGGACCGCGCCGCCGTCCGCATGGGCAAGTGGCTGCTCGGCCAGGCCAGCCTGATGCTCATCCTCGGCATGGCCAGCACGATCACGTTTCTGTTTCTCCATCTCCGGTACGCCTACGCGTTGGGCGTGCTCACCGGCCTCTTGAACATCATTCCCGTGCTGGGGGTGACCGTCTCGCTGCTTCTCGCCGCACTGGTTGCTGCAGTTGACTCGTGGGGCCGCGTGCTGGGGGTGGTCATCTTTTTTCTCGTCTATCTGCAGATAGAGAACTCCTATCTTGCGCCCCGCATCATGAAGTCCCGCGTCGACCTCCCGGCCCTGGCTATTCTCGTCGCCCTGCTGTTGGGCTTCGCGCTCGCAGGTGTCGCCGGCGCACTGGTCTCGGTGCCCACAGCAGTTCTGGTCGCCGTGCTGCTCGAGGAATATCTGGTGTGCAAGGAAGAATAGGTTCCCGAGGGAAAGGGTGTGGTTGGAAAACCGCAGATTACGCGGCCGGTGCGCGCATGGCTTCGAGGGCGTGAGTAAGGTCCCTGCCGAGCGTCTGCTGTGCCTCGGCCTGCAGTTTGGTGCCGTGGCTGGTCAGGTAGAAGACGTCGATAGCCGTTTCGCCCTCTGTATCGATGAGCGCAACCTCGATATTGCACTGGTGCGTTGAGAGCGTCAGCGCGATCTGCCGCAGCAGACCCGGCAGATCCTGCGCCACCACCTGCAGCAGCGTGGAGTGCGTGGATGAGTCCGAATCGAATTCGAGCCGCGTGGGAACTTCCACCTTGATATTGTTGGGATGGTTCAAATGGCGGCGTGCTTCAAGAAGCTGTTGGACAGAGACCTTCTGCGCTACCACGTCGTGAATGTTTTGGAGAAACCGCTGCTTCTCGCTGGGATTGAGCTCGATGGTGCGGAAGACGTCGGTGAAATGGAAGCTGTCGACGATCACGCCGGCGTCGTTGGAAAAAGCGCCGGCGCGCACAATGTTCATGCCCCACGAGGCCAGCGCACCCGCCACATCGGCAAACAGGCGCGTGCGGTCGCGGGTGATTACGGTGAGGTCGAAGAGCTGCCGGTTGGGGCGCAGATCGAGCTGAACGGAATCCTGGTCAAGATTCAGGGCCATCTGGAAGTGGCTGCGAATCTGCTCAGGCAGTCGCGTCTGCAGATAACGCTGCGGCAGGCCTTCGAGGAACTGCTTCAGCTGCTCGTGCTGGCTGGCGGGAACCATGGACCGGATCCGGTTCAGCAGCGTAGGATCGATGGCCGCGTGGTAGCGGGTCTCGTCCACCGAGCGGTCCATGAAGTTGGCCGTCAACATGTAGAACTGCCACAGGTTCTCGGCCTTCCACGGCGTAAGCGCATCGGGATTGACGGCCTTGATATCTGCAAAGGTCATCAGCGTAAGCATCTTCAGCAGTTGCGGGCTGGCGATCTTCTCCGCAAAGCTGCGCACATTCTCAAGGTCGAATATGTCACGGCGCATCGCCAGCGACATTTCCAGATGCAGCCGAATGAGCTTGAGAATCGACTCGCGCTCCTCGGCGTCGAAGTCGAGTCGCGCCAGAAAGCTGTCTGCCAGCTCGACGCTCTGCCCGGCATGCTCACCGGTGCGCCGCGCCTTGCCTGTGTCGTGCAACAAGAGTGCCAGCAGAAACAGATCCAGCCGGTCGATCTCCGGCAGCAGTTGTCCCAGCCGCTGTTCGTACTCATACGAAGGCTGGCGCAGGCTGTGGACGTTGTCGATGGCCAGGAAGGTGTGCTCGTCGACCGTGTAGCGATGATAGCTGTCGCGAATTACCAGCGCGTCGATGCCGTGAAACTCCGGGATCAGCATCTCCAGCACGCCCAGCGCGTGCATGGTGCGCAACGCGTGCGCCGCGTGCGGGCCCAGCAGCACCTCGCGCAGCGCGTTCCACAGATACGGCCCCTCCGGAATGTGAATCGCCAGCACCGGAAGCGCGTCGGTGATGCGGTCTTCGGCCGCCTGCGAGAGCGTGTAGCCGTGTGTCGCCATCAGCGAGAAGATGCGCAAAATCGCCGACGTGTCGTTGAACTGCGCCCCGGGCTGAATGTCGATCCGTCCCTGGTCGAGCAGAAAATCTGTGCCTGCAATCGGGGTGCGTCGCCGCCGGAACTGCCGGTAGAAGCTCACCGGGGCGGGCAGGTGCTCCATCAGCAGCGCTGCGCGCCTGTAAATCACGCGCGCATGCCGGTAATACGTTCGCATCCAGTAGGAGGGATCGGCTGTCCCGCGCGTCTCCAGGCCAATCGAGCGCGCCGCGGCCTCGTCCTGCGACTGCCAGTCGAGCGTATTGTCGTCGCGGCCGTGGCGGAAGTGCAGAAAACATCGTGCCGCGGCGAGAAAATCGAAGGCGGCTTCCGCATCGCCCCGCGCGCTCTGGAAGACACCGCCGCGTTGCCGCGGCCACTCCTTGGTCTCCTTAAGGTGAAAAAGCACCGCAAACCATACCGCAAGGCTGTAATCCCGCAGGCCGCCGGGACAATCCTTGAGATTGGGCTCAAGATGAAAGATCGTGTTGCCGTACTTGGCATGGCGCGCCCGGGCAAGCTCGCTCAGCTTCTGTGTAATGGTGTTCCACTCGCTCAGGACCAGGCCTGGAATCGTGACCTGGTGG
>JASHVE010000069.1 GCA_030039675.1 Acidobacteriaceae bacterium
GCGTCATGCCGAGGCAGCCCCATTTTGCCAAGAACCTCCTGTATGAGTTCGCCCACGGTGTTTGCGACCGGTGCGTTCGCCACCGAAAACACCTTCTGTCCAGAGACGTCGCTGATCTCGAGTTCAATCTCTTCCGCCGTCGATAGATTGCCCATGGTCATATCTCCTTTTCGTTGAGGGGTTCACAGGTGAAGGAAGGGGTGCGGCTGGCCAGGTAACAGCGCGCCGCGACCTCGTCCAGAAGGAAATTTGCTTCGCGCGCACAGATGCGGTGAGCAACAGAGAGCGATGCCAGCGCGTGATCCAGCTCTTCCGGCGCGGGCGCGAGCGGCAGGCCCACCTCGAAGGCGAATGCTCGCTGCGTCTCCAAGTCGGACGCACGGATGCGCACAAAGCGCAACGTCCAGCCCGCTGTCAACAGGAACAGCGCCAACGCCTGGCCCGTCGTCATCGCCGTCGCGTTCACCCGAACCAGCTCGACCGTGGCAAAGATCCCGCTCTCTCGAATCCGCACTTTCGCCGGGGGAGCTGCTTCGGCATCGAGTGCGATCGACCACTCACCGATTGCGCACTCCGCAAAGTCCCAGGAGGTTTTGCGAAGGAGTTCGGAGAACTCGGAGGGCGATGCGGCCTCGCCGGCCTGCCGATTCTGGATGTCGAACGTGAAACCATCGGCAGCACTGCGAAAGCCGCGCGCAGCCCAGGCAAGCCGCGCCCGCACCTGGGGCTCAGTGACCACCGCGATATCCGTGTAGAACTTCAGTTGCTCGACTCCGGGGCCGATCGCTGAAATCACACCGCCGACGAGACTCGCGTTGATCGAAAGCGCCCGATCGATTGCCTGCCCCACGCCAGGCATCATGTCGGGCGCAACCACCAGCCGAATGAAGCCGTCGGAGAAGAGTACGGAAATGGGCAACCGGCTCTCATCTCGCGTCGTGCATTGCCAACGCCATGGAGCTACCTCCTCGACTTCTGCGAAGCATTCGTTCAACCCGGCCAGCGCCGCAGCCGCGGCACGGTTCGTGAGGTTCATATCGGTTTCACCTCCAAGCTGAGAGGCCGCCGCTTGAGGGGACGCCGGTCGACAGGGAAGCGGTTTTGGTTGGCGCGTGCCCAGGCACATGCGGCCTTGTTCAACGAGTCATCCTCTCGCGGGTTGTACTTCTGGTAAGTCAGGACCTCGAAAAGTTGGTAGAGAATGTCAGTCAATGCCATGCCCGGCATGAGCCGTCCGATGCAGATGAGCGGCAATTCGCGGCTCACGTTCGGATGCCACACATGCGGCGTGAACAACCGGAGGATTTGGCACGGGTCGACGCGGCGCAAGTAGTCTGATGGAAACCAAATCCCCACTTGGAATTCATTTGTTTCTGCTACTTCATTTTCTCCCTGGCGCACAAGCCCGTTGCAATGAAACTCCGCGATGCAATGCGGCGGTGGTAAAGATACCAGGCGCAGGTCCAGAAGATCGCTCGACTGCGCCAGCGCGAGGCCTTCTTCGAACTGGCGATCGAGAAATCGCCGAAAAACGGGATCTGTGTTCTCTTGCTGCGCGCTCATGGTGCCTCCACCAGCAGCCAGTGCCGGTTTCCGCTGCTCAGGATGTCCCCGGGACGCAGGCCGACCTGAGCCAACGTCAGGTCCATGAATTCGCCCGCATATTCACGCTTGAGCCGCTCCAGCGAGCCGAAGCCTGCCGAAGCCATGCGACGATTGCACAACGGGCATCTTGCCAAGGGCCGGTTCAGGCGCGGCGCGTTCTCGCGCCGACCGCAGCCCGCGCACACCAGCTCGCTCACGAAGTGGTGCCCATCGACTTGAAGACTGCCGAGCGCGCGAAGCGCCTCACGCACGGTCGCCACCGCGGGGTCGCATTTCCATGGTTCGATCGCCCAGGTGCGGTGATCGAAACGACACCAGGGATTTCTGCGCTCTGCTGTCACTTGGATGACGTGGTGCTCCGCATCCAGGATGAGTTGCTGCGAACCGAGCGGTCCTGGTGAGTCCGTTCGCGAGAATTTCTCGATCTCAATCGCCAGCAATGAAGCGGCCAGCGCGCCCAGAGTGGAAGAAGCCATGCTGGGAAACTTGGAATCATCTCCGGCGCCGCAGAGATACTCCTGCTCGAGCAGCGAATAGTCCCCGCCCGCGCCGGCATTCCAGGAGCATTCCAGGCATGGAGAATCGTACGAGGGGACATACGCACTGACGCGCGCCATGGACTGACTTCCCAATACCCCGCAATCGAGCCAGGGCGTGCTCAGCCTCCAGGCAATCTCGTTCAGTTCTTGCCTTGCCCGCCTGCTGTCAAGGCAACTGACCAACAAATCCGAGCGCAGCAAGCCGCGCGGAACATCCTCGATGCGCTCCTGCCACGCCATTACGTCCAGGTCAGGCCGGATACCGCGCAGCTTAGCTGCCTGCACGACAACTTTCGGCCGGCCGACATCTGATGCATCGATGTTCTGCACCCCAACGTTTCCCGCTTCGTAACTATCCGGGTCGACGAGCGTCAAGCGGCCCACGCAAGACATCCGCGCCAGATGAGGCAGGAGATGCGAGCCGGTATTGCCTCCCGCGCCGGCCGCGACAATGTGCAGGCTCTTCATGCCAATCCGTCCTCCGGGGACCACGCGAAGCCCGCATTCATGGCCGTGGAGTGCGCGCAGAAGGCGCATGTGTCCGCATAGGTCCAGCAGGGAAGCCCGGTGCTCTGGTCGTACCAGACGCCGCATCCGGGGCAGCGAACAGCGGGGGCACCCACCGCGATGCGTTGACGACAGCGCCCACAGAACACCTCACGGCCGTTGCTCGCAAACGGTGCCACGGTGGCGAGAGCCTCGGTCGAGAAAAAGTACTGCTCGCCGTCGGGGGTTCGAATCTCGTCCCGATCGCGGAGGACGCGCAAACCGGCCAGCGGCGCCTCACCGCCGACTCGAATACCCGAGCCGGGAGCCGCTATCAGCGCCCAGACTTCCGATCCCGCGAAGTCGGCGCGGACCAATTTGGCGGAGGCACCGGACCCCTCAATGAAGAGGCTTGCTAGAGGCGCCGTTCGGGCCGCGGCGTGCGCGCCGATGTCATACGACTCCCGGGAGAGCGCATGAGCAATCCATCCCGCGTCGTCCTTCGTCCAGAGGTGAGCCATAGGGAGTCGTCGGCCTCGAACACGATGATCAAACTGCCGCGATAGGTGCTGAGGATCACTGGCTGGAGGAAACCCAGCCGTCGAGAGAAGCAGTTGAGTGCGAGCAATATAGGCGAGTCGATCGTCAGCCTTCGACACTTGCAGTCACTTCGTGTCGCGCGTTCCTCGCCGGGGATTCGCAGGCTTACCCGCAAAATCCACTGGCAATGCGAATAGTCGCGAGGCTGAACTTGATCAGGTGACCGAAGGTGGCTGCGTGGGACACACAAGATGTCCATTCGTTGTGGATTCAACCCATTGCCCTAACTCCGAGTTCTGGCGCGCAGAGGTGATCGTTGTATGCAACCGGAAATGCCCGAGGATCGACACGGTTCGGAAAAGTCGATTACCGGTCAAAGCGCACCGCGACCGTGCAACCGGGCCATGAGGTTTTGCGGTGGACGCGCGACGGCCGGGCTCGGCTTTCGCGACTGATTGCAAGACGTGTTTGGAGGAAAGGACTGGAAAAATCCATGACGCATCGCATGATTCTTCGAAACCTGGGGCTCTGCTTCGGACTCGCAGTGCTCCTCGCGGCCTCTTCGCACGCGCAGGTTGCCTCTCATTCTGGCGACCTGGCCTTCAACGCAGGCTACTCCTACATCGGCAAGGGCACCGACTTCAACACCACCGACATCAACCGCTACGCGCTGGGCTTCTCCGGGGGCGTCAACCTGAGCCCGTCTCTGACAGCGGCCGGCGAGTACAACTACTTCGCCATGCCCCAGGTTCAGGGCGTCAACATGAAGATGCAAGGCTACGGCGGCGCGGTTCGCATCAACCTGGCCCCCTCGGGCCGAATCGTGCCGTATGGCGTGTTTGACGGTGGCGGCGCCAGGCTTACCGGGAGCGAAAGCGGAGTTGCCGTCAGTTCGAACGGCGGCTACTTCGGCGGTGGTGCCGGTGTGAGCATTTACCTCGGCAAAAACTGGGGCGTCCGGCCGGAGTTCCGCTACAACCGCTTCTTCTATTCGTTTGCCGGCATCAACGGAAACACCAACGTCATTACCGCTACGGGCGGCATCTTCTTCCAGTTCGGAGGCACCAGCAAGAGCAAACCGGCGCGGAATTAGAGCCGGCCAGACGCGGTTTCCGTCCGGCTGCTCGCACGTCGGTCGGCGCCCGGAATCTCCCTGCGATGGCAGCGCGATGGCTCCGTGGCGCCGAAAAGCCCTCGAGCAAATACGGTATCGACACAAGCGGCACTTCTTCTGAATTCAATCGACTGAAAGGAAACACCGAGATGAAAAATAGGTGGTTCAAGACTTCAATCCTCGTGGCCGGTCTGCTCGCGACGGTGGTGGGGTGTTCGGCGCTTCCCGCGTCGGCTCAGGCGAAGAAGACCTACCAGCACCTGGTCGTTGAGGAGTTTCAAACACCGGTCGGTGATTTCCCCGCCGATTTCGCCGATGCTCTCCGCCGCGACGTCGTGCATCAGCTCGAGGGGACGAAGCGCTTTGAAAAGGTGACGTTCCTGGAGAAGGGACAGACCGTGCCATCGGACGCCGACCTGGTGCTGACCGGCAACATCACCAACTTCGACAAAGGCAGCCGCGCTGCACGCTACATGGTGCCGGGACTCGGCGCCACCAAAATCAAGGCGACGATTACGTTCACTGATCCGGCAATCAACAAGGCGGTCCTCGAAGCCGAAGTGCACGGCAGCGTCCACTTCGGCGTATTCGGCGGCAGCTCAATGGGAGCGGTCAAGCAAATCTCGAAGCAACTCGCCAAGGACGTGAAGAAACGCCTGAATTGACGCGCCCATTACCGAATCACGTCGCGTCCTACCCGCTGCCGAGAGCAGGTGGCATGTTGTGCGTCTCCACCAGTAGCAGTTCCCCCGCCTGAGTTACGATTGCAATGCTCGTCGCGGCATCCGCGACTGCATTTATCGGCGCGCTCGGAGGCAGTATTGCCATGCACCTGCCGCTCTTTAAGTCCCACACCCGCAAGGCGTCCCCACTTCTCGATATCACACGCTGCCCATCGGCTGTCACACTGACCCCATAAACGTCGCCGCGGTGTCCTTCCAGCGTGTATAAACATGCTCCGGTCTCCAGATCCCATACCCGGGCTGTCTTGTCCTTGCTCCCGGAAACGGCGCGACGTCCGTCAGGCGTTACCGACACTGTCCACACGCCATCGTCGTGCCCTCCCAGGGTTCGCAAGCAGGCACCACTGTCCAGATCCCATAGCCGGACCGTTTTGTCCATACTCCCGGACACAGCGCACCGCCCGTCAGGCGTCAGTCGCACACTCCAGATCCGGTCCCGATGTCCTTCAAGTGAACGGGCGGCACCACTCTCCAGGTCCCAAATCTTCAATGATCTCTCGAATGCCGACACGGCTCGCCGTCCATCCGCAGTCAAAGTGAGATCGAAGACGAAGTCATTCTCGCTAAGTGTGGCTTCGCATATCCCGCTTTTCAGGTCCCACAGGCGCAGTGTCGAGTCCTCTTGACTCGCCGATACTGCATACCGGCTGTCCGGGGTTACGCACACTCGCGTAACATCGGCTCTGTGCCCTTTCAGCTTGTGCAGGCAGGCCCCGCTCTCCAAATCCCACACGCGCAACGTTTGGTCCATACTTCCAGAAATCGCATAAAGCCCGTCCGGCGTCACGCACACGACCTCGACTGAGTCTCTATGTCCCTCAAGCGTGCGCAAGCAAGCCGCACTCTCGAAGTCCCACACGCGAAGCGTTTGGTCTCTACTCCCGGACACCGCTCGCCGTCCGTCCTGTGTCACGCTTACGCACCAGGCATAGCTGCTGTGCCCGATCAGCGTGCGCGGGTAGCCTTTCTCCAGGTCCCACAAGCGTACCGTCCCGTCCTCACTCGACGACACGGCACGCAGCGCATTAGGCGTCACGCTCACACTTTTGATCGTGAAGTTGTGCCCTTCGAGCGTACGAAAGCAGTTGCCGCTCTCCACGTCCCAGACCCGTAGCGCATGATCACCGAGCCCTTCGCTTCCCCCCGATACTGCGTACTGTCCATCGGTTGTCAGGCAAACGCATTCAACTTGACCTCCGTGCCCATTTAGCGTGCGTAGACAAACGCCGCCCTCCAAGTCCCAGACCTGCAATGTTTCCCAGCCTGCCGATACTGCACGCCGCGCGTCCGGCGTCACGCTTAAACCGTGAATGGATGATTGCGTTTTTAGAGTGCGCAAGCAGACTGCGTTCTCCAGGTCCCAGAGTCGCAGCGTTTCCGAATCTCCCGACACCGCACGGCGTCCGTCGGGCGTCACGCTTACACTGCTGATCCCGACGCCACTGTGCCCTTCCAGCGCCAGCACGCAGGCGCCGCTTTCCAGATCCCACACCCGAAGCTTATTGTCCGATCCCCCCGATACCGCGCGCCGTCCATCCGGCGTCACGCTCACGCTCTTGACCATGCTCTGAAATCCTCCCATGGTCCTCTCGCACCGTCCGCTCTCCAGGTCCCACACGCAGATGTCATCCCAACTTCCCGACACCGCTCGCCCCCCGTCTGGCGTCATACTTACGGTCTCAATATGGTTACTTTGCCCTCTCAGGATGCGTTCGCAGCGGCCGCTCTCTAGATCCCATACCCGCAGCGTATTGTCATAGCTCGACGAGACCGCGCGTCGCGCGTCCGGCGTCACGTTCACACATGTAACCCCTTTGCTGTGCTCCTCAAGGGTGCGTAGCAACGCTGGTTTCGGATTCCAGTCCGCATCCTTCGGCCAGCGGCGAATCAGCATAGGGGCATTACACTCCGGAACTATCCCGTGCGCGGCATCGTGAACGGGCCCTCCTGGCGCATAGTTGCAGGCATGCTGCAGAACAAAGCCTTCGTAATGGTTGAACTGAAGCAGCAGATCGAGTTCACTTTGGAGAAATTGCGCGAAGGCAGAGACCCTGTCCTGCCGATTCGGATCAGACTTTATGCGGTGGCATTCCTTCTCGATCGCGTCGTTGTTCCAAATGTGGATGCTTTGCGGCGAGAGTGGCAGAACCGGTTCCGGCTCGGAAATCTCTTCGCCATGGGCCTTACGATTCCGACGATCGCTCCATGCGGCGGAATAGACGACAATCTCCCAGGTCCAGCGAGCTACGTCTGCGTCCCGGCGGCGCTCTTCGGCCAGTTCGGCTTGAGCTTCGGGCAGCGACTGCTTAAGAATTTTGTAGTCCTCCTGCAGCTCGTAAACGAGGCCCGCGGAGCATTTGGCCTCAACGAATTCTATGTTGCAAAGCAGACTCGCCGGCGGATCCCACGTTTCATATCGCTCGTACTTCGGATCGGCAGCTTCGGCGGCCAGTTGCAGCGCCCAAGGCAGTTCGCTGGCGCGGCGAGCATTGGGCAGGCGCGTACGCGGCGCGCCGTCTTTCGTTTTGGCGGTCCCGTCGGTCGGTCTCCACCATGGTTGCATCGTGTCAAATTGAAAGTATGTGGCCAGCCGTTGGTGGCGCAGGATACGTCGCGCACCTGCGGCCAAGTACCGCTCGCGGACGACGCGCTCAACCTCACGGTGGTAGATGCCGAGGACCACGAGACCGGGGGCGTCGCGCTCGGCGAGATAGGGCGCGAGATCGTGGCGCAGGCGCGTCCAGATGGCGACCGGGATGCGCGTTGCATCCGGTGGCAATTCGTGATTTGTTTTGCGGCTCTGCTCTTCGAGATGGCGGCGATAATCCTCATCGGCCCAGAGGACTTCGAGCATTTCATTCTGGCTGAGGCCTCGGCGCGCGGCAGCAAGATAACCCATTGCCGCCGCGACCAGCTCCCGCCCGTGGATGGATTTGTCTTCGATGCGCGCGAACATCGTGTCGAGCAATTCGGCAGTCTTTGCGCCGAGTTCGCCGGCTGCAACTTGCTTCCACGAAGGCCACTGCCGCGCCTCCTCGGCAAGGATGCGCAGATAAAGCGGGCGGCGGCAAACGACATTGGAGTTGATGCGATCTTCGACCAGCTTGCGCTGTTTCGGGGCGAGCCGGCGCTTCTGCTCGCCGAGCCGCGGATGCGCGAGCCATGTATCGATGACGCGCATCGCCTCCGTATCCGTCAGCGATTCGATGGCGAAGGCATTTTCCAACAGCTTGCGCCTCTCGAAAGCCCGGTACGGCTCATTCAGCTTAGTCTTGTCTGAGCTGCCGTCCTGGTTGTCGCCGCCTGTTTCCGGCTCCTTGTCTTCGCGAATGCAGGAGACTACTGCCTTCACATGCTCGGGCAGCGGTGTGCGTAGCCAATAGGTTTGACGCGCTCCATCGGCCTGGTCCAGTTGGTCAATGGCGTCGAGGAACAGCAGGATGGGTTTCTCCGCCGTGGCCGCGGCAAGCAGGCGATCGAACTCGTCTTGCAGAAGGCGCAACTCGACCGGGAGATCCTTCTCGTGGTCTCCCGGCGGGCGCAGTTCCCGACAAAGGCTGGTGAGCAGCGCATGCAGGCTCGAAGATTGCGGCGTCGTGCCCAGAAAGCGGATAACGATGCGCTCCGAATCCTGCTTGTGCCGCTCCACCGCAGTTTGCGCCGCTCGCGCCAAGATCGCCGTCTTGCCGGTTCCCGAAGGCCCGCAGACCACCAGCGGTTTGCGATCGCTCGGATCGAGCAGGTATGCCCCAATCCTGGCAAGCTCCTCTTCGCGGCCGACGAAGCCCTTCGCCGGAGCACGCTCTTCGCCGAAGCGCCTGTGCGATTCCTGCTCCAGTTGCACCTTGCGCGTTTCTGTTGGCCCGCTGGGGCCGGCCTCGCTCGGCGCCGCGCTGTCGCCCGCGCCCGGCGGGTTCCAGTAATTGCGAATCTCCTCGTCGATGATGGTTCGAAGCCGTTGTTCGATCTCGTCGCACATGGACTGCAGGTGATTGCGGGTGACCTCAAGTGATTTGCCGTCGGCGGACTCCCGCAAATCAACCGGAACCGGCTCTCTGTCGACATCTCCAAGCCGGCGCAGCAGTTCCACACGTAGCGTGGTTGCCTGTTTGCGGAGACTGGCGTCCTGATCGAAGAAATCCTTAAGCCGCGCATCGTCGCCAAAGTTGCCGCGGTTTCGAATCATCCTGTACCACGCCACTACGTGCTTTTCGGCATCGGGAACCGCGAGCGCGCCGCGCCAAATCTCCTGCTCGGTGGCCGAGGCCTGGAACTTAACCATTGAAGGGAGCGGCTCGCCCAGAGTGGGAATATGGGCAAAGCGATCATCGAAACTGCTGCTGCGCCAGGCGCGATTGATGATTTCCCAGAGCGTCCTCTCGACTGCCTCCCATGCCTGTTTCTCAGCTTCTTCGTCGCTCCATGCGTCGCGACCGGGCCAGTCATAGCGCGAGCGCAGCATGTACTCAGCCGGATCCGCATTCTCGTCGCGGCGGTACCAGTCTTCCAGGATGCGATACGCGGAGTTGGGATTGGAGAAGTTCCGGCCCGACTCGGTATCGATCTCAACAGCGGCTCGGGCAAGTTCGGCGAACTCCTCTTCTGTGGCCGACTCGGCTAGCGGCTGCCAGCCGTAGCGGTCCCCAAGCAGAACGAGAAAGTTAGGCCTCGGCGAAACCTCCTGCGCCCGGCGCAGCTCGTCGAAACACATGCGCATCGTCCGGTGATCGCGGCCGGCCTCCGACGGAACCCCCCACCGCAGGTCGATCGCCTCAAACTGGAATCCGCGCACGAGGCAGTAGTGCTCGAGCTTTGGAAAGACCCTCGCGGCAAGCTCATTCCGTTCCGCTTTCAAATCGCTGAAGGTGGAGCTGACAAAGACGCGGATGATCGGACGGAAACGAGGATTCGGATTGCTAGTCTCTTCAGCCATCGTTCATTGTGTTTTTACGGTTTCTGGATCTCTTGCTTATAGCGACCCTGACAGGCAAAGCCGGCCAAGATTCGCGAGCCGAAATGAGCCCTAGTTACTTCGCTGGCCAACGATGGTGTAGCCGGCAAGCGCTACAATCTGCCCGATCGCGCGCACGGCTTCGCGATCCTTTTCTTTTTCCGTCTCCGGCAGCTCTGGCTCGCCCAGGGCGCTCTGAAAGCCCTCATAGGCAGCGAGATCGCCCTTAATCCAGGCCAGCATGCAGGGATGTAACTTATTCCTATCATCCCTGGGCTCGCCCCAGCGCCAGCCGTCGCGCACCTTCATCCTCATCCAACGCGTATGTTCGAGCGAAGCCAGCTCCTCGAGCATGCGGGGATCGAATTCAAACGGCGGCTCCCCTTCAACCGCCGGGATTAGATAACAGCCTGCGTAGGCGAGCTTCTCCGGGATACTCCGCACCTGGTCGCAGTTTTGGTCCTTAACGTCATCCGGCAGCTTGCTGTAATCGACCAGCATGGGGTTGGCTTCGTACTGCTTTTGGCCGGTGATGCCCTTCTTTTCGAGCAAATCCCGCTGCTGTCTGCAGTACACCTCGTGCGCTGCTTCGGCCATTTTCTCGACGAGCTCCCGAGTGAGCTCGAGCTGATGGACGCACGCCAAGAAGTTTTGCCCATCCACATGCAGGTCCATTTGCGCACGGGTGGGCAGGCTGGAGCGCTCGAAGCTAGTCTTGCCGTCGAGCTGGCTCATTGCAATTAGCGACTCCATGGAGCGGGCGCCATGCCTGTATTTCCTTGTTAACAGAAGAGCGCGTAGAACCCCGCGGTCTATCTGCAACTCGCCATCGTGAAGAAGATGGGGACACGCTTTGAGCATGGAGTTGAACAGAATGGCGCGGCGCAGAATGAAATATGGGTCGTCGGCATCCTCGCGCTCATTGGGGCCGAGCACGTTCAGATAGCCCTTGAGTCGACTGATAAAGTCCGGCAGTTTGACCGCTCTGGCCTTCTTCTCATCGAGATCTTTCCCGAACTTGTCCAGGGTTGCGCTGGTGCCGCCAGCGAAGACGAAGACGGCACGGCCTATCGGGTGAGTCAGATCACCGTCGAGAAATTCGCCATCCTGCATCGGCGCCAGGAAATAGCGCAGCCAGCCAAACTCGTTTCCGTCGAAGGTAGAGTCGAACTCATCCCAGAAGACCAGAGGTACCTTGCCGCGCAGTGCGATGTCGCGCACCTGGTGGAAAGCGGAAAGCAGTTCCTTCGTTGACTGCAACTGAGAGAGATTGAACTCCTTCTTTTCGATCTCGCCCGGTTTAAGCGCGAGGGCCAGTTGCGTAATGCCGAACGACTTACCCGATCCCGGTGGCCCGAAGACGGCAATCGAAAGCGGGCGTTTAGGTTGCGCCTGCGCCAGATATTCGCTCGCCAGCGAGCGGATGCTGCGCAGACTCTCGATCTCCTGCCTATCGACGGTAAGTAGCTTGCCGAAGCGGCCGAAGGGAACACCCTTGAGAGCTTTCTCCGGGCCGTGAAGAACTACTTGGCGTGCCAACTCTTCCAGACTGTCAGTGTACTTTTCACTGAGAATCGTCCAGTACTTCCCGCCCATCCGCATCGGCACATCCGCTTGCTGGAACGCGGTGATCGGCCCGTCGATGGCATCGATGGCTGCAGCGATCGGGAAAGCGAGCGAGACATCGGTCACAGCTTCGCCTCGTTTGCCGTAGCCCTCACGATACACGGTGCGAAGAGCGGAAAGCCCCGCGCGTACTCCTTCGGCAATGGCCGGATTATCAGGCGCGAGCATCACCGCGCGCACGATACCCGCTGCCAGGCACGAAGTCCGGCCCAACATCTCGCCGGGGATTGTCCGCTCCCACATGCCTTCTACTACCTCGGGATCGAAGATCAGATGGTAATCCTGCTTGCCATCCGCGTTCCGTGACAAGTGCATCGCGCCAGCAGCATTGAAACTCACCACAACATGCGCGCTCCGTGCCAAACTTTTGAGCACAGGATTGTAGGTCATCTCCCACAGCAGGTCCTGTGCCGTGCGTTCCCAGCTCAGCTCGCGACTGATCTGCACCTCCGTTTGGCGCAAATCGTTCACAGTCATCAGAACAATCAGACGTTCGGAATGAGAAGCGACCAGGTGTTCCCACAGCTTGCCTTGGGCCACCGGGCGGCTGATCTTCACAATGACCCACGGTTTCCCATGGGGCGCGGTAAGGCTCGTGGGCCACAGTTCGGGATGATCGCGAAAGCCAAGCCCCGCGTCGTCGAGAACGACTATGCGTGCAGCCGGATCGTCATCTGCCACGCGAGCCCATTCGCCCGGCGCCAACGCTGAGATGTGGCCGCCCAGGAACTCCGCCACGCGCCAAGCAAGCTTGTCTTTTTTGCTTGCCTCGCTGGAGTAGGGAAACAGTTTCCACACCGCGAAGGACTGATGAAACCGTGGATCATCAGGCCCAAGTTCCGCACCGGGCGCGGCAGCCTGCTCCGGCGTCTGCTTGCGCAGTTGCCAGGTCGTTCCGCCGCCTATTCGCCGGGCGAGTTCGGCAACAACGCCGCCGAGCAAGCCAGACCCGCCGCGCTGCCAGCTCAGGCGAGTCGCCGCGCCAGCATCGAGAATCCAACGGCTGCTGGGGCTCGCCTGGCTACGCGCCAGATTCCAGTCCAGCGTAAAGTCGCCAGTCACAATGATGGTTTTTGCTTGCTCGCTCATCGTCGCTTCGCCTTTCAGCGCGCCCGCGCGGGATTTGCTAGGATGACGGTCATTTTAGCGGTCAGGCCAGGGTTTTTGCAGTGCAACTTGTGAAGATCGGATTGAGCTTCGAGGGTTGGGCTATAAAGATGGCGTCTACGCTTGTCATCCCTCTATAATTGCCAATCAATCGATCTTCTTTGCGAACTTCGGAAGTGGAGGTGTCCTCGGGAAATGGGAATCTGTTTCTCGATCATGCCTTTCCGTGACGAATTCGCCTCAGTGAGCGCCGCTATCTGCGGTGCAGCCGGGGAAGCCGGAATGGGATACGTCCGGGGGGATCACCACAAGCAGTCCGGCGTCATTATGGCGCAGGTCATCGATTCGATCCGCACGGCCGAAGTTATCGTCGCCGATATCACGGGCCATAATGCGAATGTGATGTATGAGCTTGGCATCGCCCACCAATTGATGGGACCTGAACGGGTCGTGATCCTTACCCAATCGGAAGCATTCACCCATATATTCGATTTGCACCAATTTCGTCAGTTCAAATATTCGCTGAGCGACCTCGACGCGCTGAGGCGCGAATTGCCCGGGTTGCTGAAGGCCGCAAAAGAGGCCAGACATGACCTTGAGAATTGGAAAGTCATTTGCGGACGGTTGGAGCGAACCTCTCACATCGTCAGCACATTGAAAAGAGTATTGGGCGAGGATGCGTCGAAAAGATTCGATGGGCTTGTGATTCGCACTTATGCGAGCCTGTCTTCGCTGGCGATCGGCGATCACGAACCTAATGATCCAGAGTTGGGGATTCCTTATCGCGACGCCTTGCTCGAAGAAAGAAACTCTCTCAGGGGTTTGTTAGCGAGAGGCGCACATTTAAGGGCAGTATTGAATCCACCAAGAGCATTTACCGAAGATCAGATGCCGGAACGGCTGAAAGCTCGCTATCAGAGGTTGATCCACCTCTTGGAAATGCGGTCACACAAGGCCCAAGCCCGTGATGAGGATCAACAAGATTTCGCGGCAATCAAGAACTGCGAGTTTGCCCTTTCACCCGTACCGATGCCAAATCTGCTGATCATCGGAAACGTTGCCGCGTACGAAGGGATGAAGAGGGGGACATCTCGCGGCTTTCAGAAGACACACTGCGAATCCGATCCAAATGCTGTCGCAGAGCTTATTGCGGAGTTTGATCGGGTTTATCATGCGAGCGCCTTCGAAAATCAGCAAACTCATCCGCCGGATGGTCGCCTGCTTGAGAGGTTACAGAAATACTTCTTCGAAGCAGATTCTGCAGTGAACCGGGCGAACCTTAAATAGATTTCAGATACCCCGCACGGTGGAGCTTGCAGGTGCGCATGCGCTTCAGCCGAGGCAGCTCTTGCCACTCCTTGAGTGCCTTTTGGCACTCGATGTTAAGTTCGGAAGCGCGGGCAACATACCCTGCTCAATGGAGTACGCATTGACAGCAATTCACGGTTTGGTTGCGCCCGCGTGCGTGATGCTAAAGAGAACATGTTTGTCGTCTCGTCATCATACAACGCTGTAATCAATCGTCTTCGGCCAGTCGATATCGAATGGTGCGAGGGGTGCGGCCTTCCACAAGGAGAAGGCATTCAAATCATCAATCTTTCGCGAGTCCGCAATGGCAGCGGAAATGGCGCGAAAAAACTGTGCGTCTTCGGGTGCTAAGCGGCGATCCAATTCATCGAGAAGCGCTGTCACAATCCACGCCACGTGATTAATGCCATGCTCGAAGAGGGTCTTTATCTGGCCGAGGGGAACGCTGGGATCTTTGTGCTCGAGCATCAGAATGGCCGCGGCGCAGAACAGCGGCCGCACCATTGTCCGATCGGGCTTCGGCCGGCATAGCCTCATTGCCTCTTTAGCCAGCTTCCAGGCTTCGTTCAAATTGCCCTTGATAATGTGCCAGGTTGCGAAATTCCCGGAGATATAACTCTCGTTCGGCGATAATTCGATCGACCGTTTAAAGTGCTCAAGGGCGGAGTCAAATTGCAATTTCGTATGCGTAAGAAAGAGCGCATAAGTGCTCTGAATGAGACCGTTCAAAGGGGCCAGCTTCGAAGCTTGCTCAAATCGCTCCCCGGCGGAATCAAAGTCCCCGATGCAACTCCACAACAACAAAGCGAGGTTAGAGCAAGTTGTTGCATCGTCCGGGCTTAACTCGAGAGCGAACTCATAGCACCTTCTTGCTGCCTCATATTCCGCAAAGCTGTCCTTGAGCTCGATGGCGCGCTGATTGAGGGTTGCGGCCAGCCAGTGCCGCCCACTGGTGGGGCTGTTCGAAATAGGCAATCTGGACACAAGACCCCGCATTACCGCAGTCGCTTCTTCCTCTTTGCCCATTCGCAGAAGGCAGCCTATCAGAGAGCTGGCAGAGCTAATCGTGTCCGAGTGGTCGCAACCAAGGACGCGGCATCTGGCTTCAAAGGTTTGCCCAAGGAGCGCAGAGGCGTCTTCAAGACTGCCTATGCATTCACGCATATAGGCGAGGTTGGCGAGATAAGTGAGGGTTTGCGAATGATCTTCGCCGAGAAGCTTACGGCTCAGCTTAAGCAGCCTCCCGCACAGCGCTTCGCTCACGTCGTAATACCTGCGACGCTTGAGAGCGACAGTGATGTGAGCGAGCCTGTCCAAAGTGTCAGGAATCTCAGCTCCAATTCTTTCAACAGCGTCAAAAGCCAGCGCGCCGACTTGAGCCGGAGCTCCCCAATAAAGGGAGGCGGAAGCATGCCACACAATCAAGCTAACGATGAGTTTTCGTGTTTTGGAAAGATGATCGGCCAGATTCCGCAGTCCGGGCAGAGCATTGTCCCATAGCGCATAGACCTGCGGGAGTGCGGTGGCTAGATCTCCGCCGCCCATAAGGATGTCGACTGCATCGGCAAAACACTTGTAAGACACCGCCTCGGTTTCATTTGCGCGTGCCCTGGCCGCAGTGGCGCGGCAGACGTGTAGACCGGTGCTGTTAAGCAGATCGCTCAACTGTGTCTCCCGGACTCGTCGTGCGTCGTTGGCGAGATCCAACAGCCCGAGGATTGTGGCAGGTTTAGCTAACCGAATTCGCTGACACACAGCGCGGAGCTCGTTCCGATAAGAGCTATGGGTTCCGGCTTCCGAGAAATGTAGGCAATGCAGCAGAGACCGGCATAGGCTAAGCCGGGCCTCGCTTGTTTCCTCATGATCGGGCCCCAGTGAAGTCTCGAATGCCTTTTCGTAGGCGCGCATCACTTCAAGCCCCTCTTCGTACATACGGTCTGAGAACAAGGCATCGCTTAGACCCTTATGGGCGAACCCGCTGTACTCGTGCTGCGGTAGAAGAATCCGGTTGGCCAAGTCCACCGCACGGCGATAGTATGCAATCGTTTCGGCGTCTTTGTTGGGCTCCTTTTGCAATTCGTGGCCGATATTGGCGAGGTTGGCGACCATCTCTGGGTGCCCGTTGGGATAGCCCTTCTGAAACAGCGTCAGCGCCTCCTGATAAAACCCTATGTATTCGCCAGCCCGGCCTTCGGCTTCAAGAATCACCGCCTTATCATTGATGCAGTCTGCCATTCCGCCGTAATTAGGAGGGATGGAGGCGGAATAAATGGCAAGCGCCCTGTCGAGGCAATTTGACGCTTTCCTGTAGTCCCGCTTGCCTTTCGTATAGAAGACGCAAAGCTGATAGAGCACGTCCGCCATCTCCCGACTTTCAGCGGAATAGGCTCGCTCTGCAATCGCCAGGGCCTTTTCATAGCTGACCGTAGCTCCTTCGAGCTCATCGCGGGCAGTCTGAATAGTGCCCTTGGCGAGCAGAGTTGTAACCATTTCAGGAGAATCGGTCACATTTTTTTCATCCCAGAGCCTCAGCGCCGATTCGACCAGCGCCATTGCTTCATCGAACGCACCCAGCTTTTCGAAGACTCTCCCCAGTCTGCCGGCCACGGCGGGGCTCACCGTATCGCGTCCATCCGGCGTGCAGTGCTTGGCGATCCAGTCTTCTACCAGCTTGCCGGGCCTGATGAAGCGGCCGAGCTCGCTGATGTGTTGTTGCCAGTCGTACCGCGTGTCTTCAAACCACAGCAATTCCAGCAGCAGCGGGTCGAGCAGGACGCGGGCGAGTTCTTCGTATTGGCCGTCCAGCGACAAATGCGAGAGCAACGTTTGGCGGAAGTAACTGTCTTCGGCCAGCTTCCCGTCCCGATAAACCTTGAGGCCCTGTTCGGCGAGCAGCCGATTGCCCAACTCTCCGTCGGCAGCGAAGGCTCCGGCCCGCGGCCGTCCGGTGAGATGATGCACTCCTGTCAGCCAGTCATGCAGGGATTTGTGCATCATGGTGACCATGCGCAGCTTCTGGTTTCCCTTGCTCTCAACCCTGAGCGGAAAAAGCACGCCGAGCCTGTTCAGCCTCTGATCCAGCAGCCACATATCTACGCCGCAAGCGGCCGAGATCACGTTTAATGGAAGTGGCGCCTTCTGCGCGGCAATCACGCTGACAAGTTTGTGGAAATCGTTGTGGTACTCGCCGATGTCACGGAACTTCCGCCCGAACCACCTCTGATAGCAGCCGGTTAAGCCTTCGGGAAACTCTCCCGGATGGCTGAGTGAGAGCGCGCCGCTGCGAATTTCCTCCAGCATCAGCCTCGCGTAGAGAAACATTCCCTCGCTCTTCTCCACGATCTCGTGGATTACGTCATCGTTTACAGCCGCTCCAAGCGGAGCCAGTTCGCGGCGTAGATACGTGCTGATATCGTTCAGGTTCTCGCGGCTTTCGGCGTTGATGAAGAAAGTGTTGAGGCTCGCTAGGTAGTAGCTGACGTCCAACTCCTGGCGGCTTGTAACCACCAAGCGCAACCATAGCGGCAGGGCACCCCAGATCTCGCCCAGGAAGCCTGCCAACTCGTTCTCCGCTCCCCGGCTGGCCTCATCCAGTCCATCGATGATTACCAGTTTGTGCTCCCCGGGAGCGGGCACGTCTTTCAAAGGCAACAGCAGGAGATTGTCGAAGATGGTTCGGGCGCTTCCCTTGAGGATGTCCTTCAATTGCTCGGCTTCCATCGCCATCAGGTAACGCTCGTACTCGGGGAACTGCATCGCTATTTGCGCGGCCAGCGACAAGAGCGTCCGCTTAACGTCAGTCCGCTCCTCATCCCCATGAACGCAGTAGTGAAAAGCCACCACATCCTCGCGCGTATGCGACCAATGACAGGCGATGGCGCTTTTGCCGATCCCCGGCCCGCCCACCAGACAAAATGCCCGCGAATCGGGCCGCTCCACAATCCATTTGTCCAGTCTTTCTTCCACCCACTCGCGGCCTGTGAATCGCGCGAGGTGCAGATTGGTTTCGGCATCGAAGTTCAGGGGCTTGATCAGGTCGCGAAAAATGGGCCGGGTCACGCCGGCGGTCCCACCTCCACTCCCGACAATTCCCCGAAGTTTCGTTTGGAGTTCGTCAAGATCCTTGCCGATACCAAAGTTCTCTATGCCTTGCAGCTCGGCCAACCCCGCGAGCCGCGCTGGGAGTGCCTCCTCCGTAAGAGGCTTCATACCATTGACGTAAAGTGGAATGATGGTGATTCTGGGCTGCTGCATCAGCGAGACCCATATTTCATACGCCAGAACATCGTCCTCGCGATCCAGCAGGCGCTGCCCAGTTTTCTCGTCATACGACTTAAGCCAGCGGGGGCCGATAACGGCGAGCACGGCTGAAGACCTGGTCAGTGCCTGATCGATCGTTTGTTTCCATGATTGGCCGGGCTTGATCGTGTTGCGATCCAGGAAAATGTTTGCCTTGCCGAACGCCTGGCCCAGCTTATCTGCCAGCGCCCATGCGAGATCCTGGGTATCTTCCTTGCGGTAACTAATGAAGATCATGACCGCCACTTTCAGTTTGCAGTAAACTGGCCGAGGGGATTGGCTCATGGTACCACTGTAGAAGCCCTGTGTACCGGGAGAAGCGCCCGTTCGGCGCCGGCAACGGCCTCCACCCATAGCACCGGCCAAGCTGAACAATGAAATTGGGCTTAATGCCGGTCTGCCGGCAGCGGTCGACCTCCCGCAGGCAGATCTCGACCGTCTTCTGATCGAGCGCCGCCTCGTCGGGGACGCCCCAGCGCAGGTCGATGACCTAAAAGCGCGCGCCGTGCTCTTCGCACAGCCGGCGCGAATGCGGAAAGACCTGCTCGAACAGCTCCTCGTGCTCCTCCTGGATGTCGCGGAAGGTTGAAGAAATGAAGACGCGAATCTCCCGCCGCTCGGCGGCGGATTACGACTTCTTTTGGCGCGGAATCTGGGATTGGTTTTCGGCTCGCGGCATCGTCGTCTCAGTAGGTATCAAATTTCGGTAGGCGGCATGGGCTTTGCTGTAAAAGTGCGCTTTAGCCAAGGCAGCGCCTTCCATTCTTTGAGCTTGTTCTGGTATGCGATGTTGACTCGCGCCGCTCGGGCACCGTCCGCTGAAGGTTGAGGTCTTGAGGTCTCGCCTCTAGTCTGAATCGTGTTAGCCTTTTGGCCGTCGCCGGGTGGGGTTGAGGTCGATTGGCCAGTATTCACATTGTCAGCGGGTTGTAGCCTGGTGATAGCATTTTCGACCTTCGCCGCCAATTCGCTGTTCTCTTGCAATGCCTCGTTCTGCCTGAGTGCCTGAAATACTTCACTCGCCTCGGCGACGTCTCTCCGCGCCTGTATGAGCGTAGCCTGGTCGCGCCTTATCTCTCCCAGCCGATAGGCGGCATGCGCTCGATTGTGCAGCAGGGCACCCCTGTCAAAGGTTGGTTGCGTTTCCGGCTTGTCGAGCCGTTCGAATCCTTGATCGGCGGCAGTTATGGCGGAAAGCAGGACAGTAACGTCGTTTGTCCAGTCACCAATGTGGGCTCGGACGCTCGATAAGTTGCAATACGCGTTCACCGTTGCGGCCGATGCCGATGGGTTAGCGTTAACGAATTCGTTGAGGGCCTTTTCAGCGCCTCGCATCACGTCTAATGCCTCCGTGGAATTCCCTTTCTTCCTCAGATCGAGCGCTCGGTTATGCAATGCCAGACCCTGCTCGGCTGCGTTCTGAACTGCCTGTTCCGCCAACGCCTCCAACACGACTTTCAGCACCTGAGAACGAGCCTCGGGCTTGGCGCGCTTAAAATCTGGCGAACCCAGTCCCTTAGCTAGAGAGTCCAATGGCGCTCGCAGGTCTTGCGCTAAAGCGTCATAAAGCTTGAGATCGTCGATTTTGCCATCGGACGCGAGTCGTAGGGCGTCGAAAAGAGATACGGGCTTCTCAGCCTCTTCCTTTGCCATCCTTATCTCAGCGGCCAGTGCAGCCATCACCTGACACTGTTCGGAAGAATTCAACGAAATGAATTCTCTCGAGTAATGCTGCCGCGCGAGGCGGTTCACTTCACCCTGAATCTCTCCCGGCATCTGGCGGTAAACATCGCCCGGCGAAAGGTCACCCAACCCCGCCTTGTTAACTGCCTCCTCCAGCGTGTAGGTTTCCGTTACGGTATAGGAATACGAGACTCCGCCGGAGCCACGGCCGGTTGTCATCGCCATATAGCAATCTCCTATGTTTACCCAGAATGAGAACCAGCCACAGTGCCCGAAGACCACTCAGGGTCGCTTTTGTGAGGGGCCGCCAGTATAGCGCAAACGATAACGAAAGGGCATTTTATTGTGCAGCTTGGGTGCGCTTACAATCTGGCGGCTCAGGTTCCACAAGAATTAACCCGTCCTGGCAAGCGAACTGTAAATTTTGGGTATCAAAACCTATCCTAGGGCTGGAGTCCAAGGGGTTTCAAGTTCCCGGCCAATCCTCTGCAATTCTTCCGCATGCTGACTCAGCAATTGCGCCTCACGGACGTTCGTCGCCAGCGGGTGAGTTGAAGTTGTGATCCGTTCTGCGCACTCGCGTAGCATTCGGAATATCTGTAATTTCTCAGGCATATGCCCAGAAGGCAAAAAAGCCAGTGCGCGAAGCGCATTCTCAATGAATGCGCGCTGAATGTTGCACTCCCCATACCATTGGCGAATCCAATCCTCGGAGACTGTCAAGGCACTTTGCAAATCTTCGATTCCAGACGCCACATCACCGGAGACATTCCGCGCTTCTGCCCGCCGGAAGAGCGCGGACGCGTATTGGCCACGGAATTGGGCAGCTCCTCGCCGCTGAATATCTTCGTAGAGCCGCACCGCTCTATCTGCCGCCGCCAGGGCGTCCAGCGGTTCGCCCTGCTTCAGCATCGCCGTAGCCTGGTTCATGCGCAATTGCGCCAGCAGGCCGTGGAATTCCCAGCGTCCCAGGCGGGAGAGACCTTCAAGTTGCGTCGCCATCTGTTGGGCCATCGCAAGTGCTTCTCGGTTCTGTCCATTTTCAATGTATGCGTCAACCAGAAGCATTTTTGTGTGCAGGTTCGTCTTCGAAGGATTGGCCGTATCAGATGCCTGGATTTTCTCCAATTCGCCCAAAGCCAACTCCAGCAAAGGAATCGCTTCTGCGGCGCGTCCACGATCCACCGCCAGCATTGCGACCCTGGCTTCGAGTTCCCAACGCATTTCAGTTCTGGACTCGTTGTCTTCTCCTGGTGTCGAATGCAGACGCTGGAGGATCGACCGCCAATCAACCTCGGCCCCGTCCCAGTCGCCAGTGGACCACTTTGCTAGTGCTCGATTCGCAACAGTCCGCATCAGGTCGTCTTCACTGGCCATTCCGGAGTTGGCGAATGTACGGAATATGCCGGCTGCGCGATCAAGCACGGGCAACGCGTCGCTGGCCCGCCCAGTCTCGAGATGGATGAGGCCCTCCAGCCCGAGACACCGGGCAATTAGCACGTCATTTTCGGGTGACCTGGGACTTTCCTCCGCGAGCAATGTTCGCGCAGCCTCTTTCACTTCTGCCAACGCGCTTTGGGATAGCTCCAAATCATTTAAGATCTGTCCCCAAGCCACAACAACTTTCGCTCTTGCCGTCCCGGTCAGTTTGTTCAAAAGATCTTCTAATAAGCTGGCACACTCCCAGAGATGTCCGCACGATACCATCCTCTGGTAGAGGCTACGGGTGTCGCCGCCGGCCTCGAACATCGCCAGAAATGCGCTGTCCGGCTCGTTGGCACTCATGGCATGCCGCACCGCAAGAATACCTAAGCGCATGTCTCCACCTTCACGGTCTTTTGTGGCGTACCATGCGGCCGCGCGGTGATGAATGGATTCCCTCTCCGCTGGCTTGAGAAAGTCGACAAAGTACGCGGCCATAAGTCCATGCAAACGTATTTCTTCGGTTTCCGGATCCCATACCAGGAGATTCCAATCAGCCAGCATCAAGATCAGTGGCAGCAAATCGGGCTCATTCTGCGCCAGGAGAACATTGGCAGGCTCCGTGACCGTCAACCATTTAAGGAGACCGAGCGAAGCACCTTCCGACAATAAGGAGGCAAATCGCAAGACGACCTCTGAGCGCTCGCGATCTGGCAGATGATTGCGGATCTCGTCAACTAGCGAGTGAAACGCAATACTTGGATCGATTGCCCGGTTTGCCCAAAGAGACTCCCATTTGGTCCCGAGCCTTCTCGCAACGCGCGCGAAACCAGTAAGGGTGAGCGGATGCCCGACCATGGATTCGGCCAGCTGCAATAGCTTCTCACGCGGTGCATCCACGCCAAGGCGCAGAAGCAACTCTGCTGCTTGATCGGGCGGCAGCGCCTGGAGACCCGTCTCACGCCCATCAGCAGGCAGAACTGGAAGAATTGCACAGGCAACCATATCCAGTGCGGCCGGCAAGGCCCGGCTTGTGAGAACGATGTGCGAGCCGTTTTCCAGAGCGCTGGCTTCCGACAGGAAGCGGTCCAGACCTTCCTGAGCTCCCTCTCGAAGCGAGAAGTCCCCAAATTTTCCAACCTCGCCGGGGGTAATCCAGCCTTTAAGCCAACGTTCCATCGCGTCGATAACGATGAGCAGGGGACGAACCTGGAGCTGACCAATTAACGCCCGCAAGCGGGTTTCCAGCCCAGCCATTTCTTCCTTGCGAAAGCGGCGGCCAAGAAACTCGCTGAGCGCGCAATCCAGAAACTCCGAAAACGTAAAGTCGCCTCGTTCCGCCGAGACCCAGAGTGCTGCCGCAAACGGGAGCCCTTGGCGTTGGCGCAACGCTTGCGCCAGCAATGTTGTCTTGCCCTGACCTCCCATTCCAATGATCGTGATGACAGCCGGTGCCGAACGGTCCATGGCGTTATTGATTTGAATTAGTTCGTCTGAGCGCCCCACAAAACATGTTGGAAGTGAAGGAATATGGACATACCTGATCGAGCGGCGCGCCACGTTCGCTCGAATGGGCGCTAAGATCTCGACGATCCGGCGTTCCAGTTCTTCTTCAGTCGAGAACTGCTGGTAGCGGAGTTCAGATCTGAGCAGTGCTTTCCGATGCGCAATCTGGTTGGAGCGCAGGCGGTCAGGCTCGCCAACTGGATGGGCCTCTAAAAACTCGTCCGTCGCGATGAAAAGATAGATTGGCCTCTCGTAATGGACGGCGAGGTCGTACTCCATCTGTGTATATGAACGCTCGCCTGGTCTTCCATCCACAGTCGGGGCTGCGCCGAACGCGCCGCCAATGAGGCATATTACCGCATCCGCTGAGAGGATCTTTGCGGTCAGGTCTTCTTCGATCGTCAGGGGAGAGTGGGCGAAGTTCGTTTGCTCGATGTCATAAACTCCGGCTTTCCGTAACACGCTGGCAATGCGATTACGGCAGTCGGCAAGGTCGGAACTGGTTGCACTGATGAAAACCGCCGTTCTCAGGCCGGATTCAGTCTGCCAATCAGATTCCATATTCTGCGCTCGATCGTCGAGTTTGCCGTCCCTTCAGCGCGAATGGATGGGCTTAAGGCGGTTTTTCATCAACATTATCATCTTTGTCCTAACAAATAGAGGTCAACGATTCCACAACTAAACCATCGACCTCGATCCGCGTCGACAATGGCCGCCAGCCATACCATCCCCGAGAAGAACGATGTAGCTTGGTTTATGCTGGTCTTCTACCAACATTCTTAATCACGCAGGCATATCCCGATAGTTTTCTGGTCGAGCGCCGCTTCGTCTTGCATGCCCCAGCGCAGGCCACCTCGCCCCACTGCAAAGTCAGAATCGGAGTCTGGAGTGTTGAACCCTGACCGTGACCAGCGTATTCTGCGCCACACTTCTTCACTCGGAGAAACGAGCCTTAATTCAGGAGACAAGGGCTGCGGCGGCGCCTTGGTTTCTCGCGCCAAATCCAGACTGAATAAGGCGGAATGAGGTAGGTGAATAGGGCGGAATAAGCCGCAACCAGACGAGACTCCAGCACCGACGATCGTTTTCGTGCAAGCGTGAAGGCGCAGCCGTTGGGACTCTGGTACATGTGCTTCCCGGTTCACACCGGCTGTGCCCATAGCTTTGCGGATTCAAAAAACAGCATAGATCTCGGTACCGGTGCATGGCCGCCTTTCGACCAGTTGGGCCAACCAATAGATTGAAAGCGCAAAGGAGAGGGCATGAGCAGATTTCAACAGGGAAGTCTCTTCAAAGTGAAAAGGAAGAGCAGTGCAGACGTCTGCGTGTTCCGATGGTACGACTACACCACGGGAGAACGAATCTATAAAAAGCAAATCATTGGGAGAACGGGACAATTCCGAAGCCGACGAGACGCCGAAAAGGCGGTTGTAGCGCTTCGCGACTTGATCAATGTAGACGTTGGGACTCCTCGAACAGTATGTGATCTCGAAGCGCATTATCGAGCTCACGAGCTGGCACCAGGGAGAAAGTCCTTCTCGACAACCGAAAACCACCGTCTTCTCTTCAAGCGTTACATCGAACCGCAATGGGGTCACTTTCGTTTGAGCGCGATTCGAACAGTGGAAGTCGAGGAGTGGCTGCATTCTCTTCCATTGGCTCCGGCCTCGAAGGCAAAACTGAAGTGCGTCCTGTCGGTGCTGTACAACCATGCGATCCGCTATGAATGGTTGACGTTCAATCCGATCAGTAGAGTACGAACCTCCCAGCAGCGGCTCCGCGGCAAAGACGTTCTCGCTCCGGACGAGTTTCAGAAGTTAGTGCGGAATCTCTCCGTCCGCGATCGCGCCATGGTTTTGCTGATCGGCAGCACGGGCTTACGTCGATCGGAAATGATCGCTCTGACGTGGTCCGACCTGAACCTCCGAACGATGGAAGTAAATGTCCTGAGGTCCTGTGTCCGAAACCGAATCGGAAAAACGAAAACCGAGTCGTCCTGTCGTCCCGTGCCTCTCCATCCTGTTGTGCTCAGCGCGCTCTTCGAGTGGAGAAAGCGATCGCCCTATGCAAGTGACCTGGATTTTCTGTTTCCGTCCATTTGGCACAAAGGAAAGAAACCTCTCAGTCCAGATAGCATCTTGGAGAAGAGCATTCGGCCGGCGTTTGCGAAGGAAGGCATCGTCGGCAAGCGGATCGGCTGGCACAGCTTTCACCATTCACTCGCAACCAATCTGAGATCACTCGGTGTCGATATCAAAGTCGCCCAGGAACTACTGCGCCATTCGAGCAGTTGCACGACGCTTGATATCTACACCCGCGCGGTTGACCAACAGAAGCGCGAAGCAAGCTTAAAAGTCATGGAATTGATGCTGCCGCTGGAGATGAGAAAACTTCAGCACCCTTCAGCACCCTCGAAGGGAAGAAGGCGTGTCACAGGTGTCGGCAAACATATGCTAAGAAAGGGGATATTGGTGGACCTGGTCGGGATCGAACCGACGACCTCTTCCATGCCATGCTGCGGTTACTCACGCAAATTATAGACGGCACAACAGTTATCAACCGGCACAACCGGCAAAAACGGCCGAGTCGGCGTTATTTGCTACCAAAATGCTACCAAATTTCAAGCGAGCGGGCCATTTAGGCTGACTGTGTGGAGTCAGCCTATCACAAGCGGTAAGGTTGCCATGTTTTTCGTACAAATCAATATTTCAATCAGGTGCTTGGCCTCCTTCAAGTCACAGAACCGGTATGCGGGCACTCGAATCCGTATCTTCTTTGTTAAAGCACAAAGGAGACTGTATGAACCGGTTTCAGCAAGGCAGCCTCTTCAAGGCAAAGAGAAAAGGCTGCGCGGATGTATGGGTTTTCCGGTGGTATGACTATTCATCTGGAAGACGAAGCTACAAAAAGCAGATCATTGGATCCACGGGCAAGATTCGAACTCGGCGGGAAGCTGAAGAGGCTGCTGCACAGCTACGGACTTCCATCAATACCGACCGTGGAACGCCGCGGACAATCAGCGAGTTGGACGCGCACTACCG
>JASHVE010000070.1 GCA_030039675.1 Acidobacteriaceae bacterium
GAAACCAGGATGCCGAGGAGCACAACCAGAAATCCGAGCCCGCCGCAGAGCCACACACCGGCCGGGCCGCCGGGCACCAGCACGGCGTGCGGATTTTCTGTGCGGTCTTTGCGGGCAGCGAGCTTGATGACAGCGGCGAACATGTAGAGAAACGGAATGAAGTAAAGAATGATCGCCGCGTCGATGAGGACCTGGTAGGCACCGCGCGTGGTGTCGTTGATCTGGCTCACGAGCAGAATGGCGCCCGAGAGAACAGCCTGGACAAGAATCGAGATGTAAGGCGTCTTCCACTTGGGATGAATCTTGCCGAAGGCTCGCGGAAGATAGCGGTCGATGCCGACGACGAAAGGTACGCGTGCGATGCCGGCTACCGTTGTGCCGACGCCACCGACATTACCCGCGCCGGCCAGCAGCGCTGCGAGGATGCCGAGGAAGCCGACTTTCAATGCAATCGACCCGACGGCAATCGCGCCGAAGACGCCGCTCTGCGGATCGATGTCTGCGGCGGGCATGAGCGCCAGCACCGCGAAGGTGCCAGCGATGTACATCAACGCGATCAGTGCGCCTGCGCCGAAGACGGCGCGCGGCAGCGTGCGGCGCGGATCGCGCACCTCTTCGCTCATCGCGGAGACAAGCTCGAGGCCGGTAAAGGCAAACGCAATTTGCGACCAGAAGTTCACCGTGTCCCAGTTCCAGGTAGGCATCATGCCGGCGAGGGTGAAGTGCGTCGCCGCACGGTGATGCAAGGAGAAAATGACAGCGACCAGCACCAGCATGATGAGCGGCAGATACGTGCCGACGCCGCCCGCGTTCTGCAGCCACTTGCCGATGTTGAGACCCACGATGTTCATCACGACAGCGATGACCAGCATGGCCAGCGAGACGGTGAGAAGAAATGTGCGGTTCTCAGAGAGCGCGATGCCGTTGCCGCCGACGATGTAGGCGCTCATCGAGGCGCTGGCCAGGAGCAGCCCCGGAAAATAGAAGACGGTGTAGATCCAGTACGTCCAGCCGGCGATGAAGCCGTGAAACGGACCGAAGGCCTCGCGCGACCAGACGTACAGACCGCCTTCTTCGGGAAAGCGCGAGGAGAGTTCATTGATGACCAGCGCGCCGGGCACGAAGAAAAAGACTGCAGCGAACACCCAAAGACTAATGGACGAGGTGCCATTGTGGCCGGCGGCGGCAATCCATCGCGGACCCAGCACTGTGGCAATGTTGAACAGCAGCACATCCCAGAAGCCCATGGTTTTGCGCAATCCTGATTTTGCGCTGGCGACATCGGGCGCAGAGATTGTCATACCTTCACCTTATGGCCAAACGGAAGTTGACCGCGCATGTGGAGATCATAATGGGATCGCATCAGGGTGAGCCACGGCGAACTAGCTGCGGCGTTGGCTGGCTTCTGCGTGATCGACCTGCGGGCGCGGATAGATGGCTACTGCCCACCAGGACCAGCACGGTCACCTGATCTGAGATTCCAATTCTCGTTGCTGCCGTACCGCGGCCAGCGTCTCAAAGAACCGAACGACGGCCTCAAGGTCGCGTTCGGGCAGCGTGGCCAGCAGGCGGCGTGTTTCGCGCTCTACCTCTTCATATCTGCCGGCCAGCTTGCGCAGCTTTGCCGGCACGATCTTGATGAGCAGGCTGCGGCGATCGGCGGGATTGGGCTCGCGGCGGATGAAACCGGCCTTTTCGAGGCGGTCGAGCGCAACGGTAACGCCGCCGCTGCTCAGTCCCGTGGATGCCGCGAGTTTGCCGGGCGTGGCGGGACCGTAGAGCTGCAGTATGTGCACCATCTGCATGTCGGTCAGGCTCATCCCCACGCTCTCAGCCGCCTGCGCATTGAAGAAGATGCCGGCGGCGAGGAACTTGCGTATTTCGAGGACGATGCGATCGGCTGTGGTGACCGGCTCCGGCGTTCGGGTTAAGTCGACGGCCTCGCGCCGGGCTTTATTTTTTCTGGCTTCCGATTTCTCTTGCAAGGCGCATCTCCTTATGCTTTACTTTGAAAGTATCTTATTTAATAAGATACTTGGAGGAAAAGAAGTTGGCTACTACTATGAAAGCATACAAGGGCATGGGCATGGAGGGCGGCATCGCCCGCTGGTACGACCGCACCACGCGCAAGGACATGCCGGAGTTCAGAGCGCTGGCCGCGCGGATCGCGGCGATCGTACCACCGGCGGGCGCAGTGCTGGAGGTTGCGCCGGGACCCGGTTTTCTTTCGATCGAGATGGCCCGGCGCGGGCTGAACGTGCGCGCGGTCGACATCAGCGCAACCTTCGTCGAGATTGCGAAGCGCAATGCCGCTGCCGAGGGAGTTCAGGTGCAATTCCAACAAGGGAACGCATCGGCGCTGCCGGTAGAAAGCTCCAGCGCAGACTTCGTGGTGTGCCGCGCGGCCTTCAAGAACTTCAGCGAGCCGATAAAGGCGCTGGCCGAGATGCGCCGCGTGCTGCGGCCCGGCGGAGCGGCGCTTTTGATCGACCTGCGCCGCGATGTGCGCATGTCTGAGATCAGGCGCTATGTGGATGGACTGGGTGTGAGTTGGCTGAACCGGTTTTTTGTGCGTTTCGTTTTCCGCAATATGCTGATTAAGCGTGCCTACATGCTCGACGAAATTCGGCGCATGGTGATCGAGGCGGATTGGTCCGAACCGCGGATCGAAAGCTCGACGGTGGGTTTTGAGGCCTGGATGAAACGGTGAGCGGAAGACAGGGCCGAACCCTATTGCACAACGACTGCTTCCTTGGCCGGGTCCACGGTTTCCATGCCTTCAACCGCGGCAGCTTCCAGCAATTGTGGAGACGATGAGACAAAGACGATAGGCGTGCCCTTGAACATATCCCGGGCTGTGAGGGCGGCGCCGAGTTGCAGAGTCTGAGGCCACCGCAAAGTAGTGCGATCAAGCAGCTGCCGAGCGGATTCGAGTACAGCGGGATTCAGCGGTTGCTGCACGGTACGCGCCGATTCGAGACGCAGGGCTTCGAGCGCAGTGACGGCGTCCTCGTGGGCGATGTCGCCGGCCCGCTCCCGGCGGCGGATGGCTGCATAGACTTCGAGGGGAGTGGCCGCGGAGATCAGCTTGCGGTTATCCTCCACGGTTTCAAGCCGCCGGATCAGGGCGTCCGTGCCGGGCTCTTGCACGAACAGCTTCACGAACGCGGTGGCTTCCAGAAAGTAGAAGCTCACTCCTCACCCCGTTCCACTTCAATCGCTTCAGCGGCCGAGTCGCCGTGCACGGCAACCGGATGGAAGCGCTGCGTCTCTTCGGGGATTCCGGCCTCGGCCCGATTCAGCCGGATGGTGGTGGTGGGATAAGCGGGCGTTTTGGGATTGGCGATCTTGCTGGTCATCACTACGCCCCGCTGAATGGCCTCGGCCAGCACCGCCTGGCGGGTCTCCGGATGTTGATTCCACCGGAACGCCTTACGGGGCAGGAAAGAATCGCGGAACCATTTGAGCGCGATGAACGCGTGCCCGCCGCGCTCAGCTTCAGCCAGAGCGGCGCACAGCTCTTTCACGCGGGCGTCCATATCGGCCGGCAGCGCGGCCTCGATTTCTTCGCCGTCTTCTTCCACCGTATGATTCAGTGCGGCGCGGGGAGCGCGGCCGGCCCGCGCCGGCGCTTCGCCGTCGCCGGTGCGCTCAAAATAGATGCGCACCTCATCATCTTCAGGCGACCAGGTGTCCGCCGAAGCGTTCCTTCGCTTGCTGCGCCCGTTTTCGCTACAAAGCTCCACGATCGCCTGATATCCGGGAGGGGACAGAAAACGAAGCGCCCGCGCCAAACCCGGATCAGGCGAGTACTGGAGCTCGTTCAACGCATCTTCAATAATCTCTTCTGCGGCGGGGATAGTCAGATTACCGTTCTCTACGCTGTTCTGTGCAGCCCTTGTCGACTTCATTGCTTTCTCTCCCATTACTGGCGAGCCTGCCCGCGGATTCGGTAATCATGTCGTCCGGTCTTCTGGGAAAAGACCGTGCCGCGTGCGAAGGCTCATCTGCCTCTGCTTTAAGAAAAAACCGCTTTGCTGCCTTGGGGGACCCAATACAACCTGCCCCTAGTGCGGGAACCTGCTTTAATAGGGGCCCAGACTGCCAATCAGCGACAGGAATCGATATGGCCTGACGACGACCACGCGGGGCAGGCTCGCCCAGCGCCGGTTGTTGCAGTTCTTTGTTGGTTCTGCAGACCCTTGCCTCAATCGGTCTAACAAAAGGAGTCCAATGGCGTTTCGCGAATGAATGTAAGACGGCCCGTGATTTCCATAAGGCTTTTGAGTTGCAAAAGCCGCGTTCTCACTCTTTCCCACTTACGTGCATGGTTTCGGAAGATTTACTGGATCGGAACTATGCGTCCACCAGTGTATCCGATATTACCCCTACCTGCCCGCAACCACCAGCGGTTTTCTCGCAAAAAATGCCAGAGCGCGGATGCTTACTTCAAAGCAGCAAATTCGTACAATAGATTACATGCGCAGTTCTTTGCGGTTTTTGTGGTTCTTGCTGTTCTGTTTGGCTTCCCGCGGGCTGTACGCCGACGGTCCGGCATTTGATCTTTCCGGACCGAAGGTAGACGTCCATGTGAAGCGTGGCAACATAACTTTGCCTATCTCCGAAACGCCCAACCTGCTGCCGGGCGACCGGCTGTGGATTCATCCTGACCTGCCTCCAAGCCAATCCACGCATTTTGTGCTGGTGGTGGCATTCCTGCGCGGGTCCACCAATCCGCCGCCTCCCGAGTGGTTCACGCGCGTGGAAACCTGGAGCCGCGAGGCACGCGAAGAGGGCGTTTTTGTTACGGTGCCGAACGAGGCGCAGCAGGCCCTGATCTTTCTTGCGCCGGAGACCGGCGGCGACTTCAATACCCTGCGCAACGCGGTGCGCGACCGTCCCGGCGCCTTTGTCCGCGCCGCACAGGATCTGCAGGCGGCGAGCTGGGAGCGGATGCGTCTAGAGGCTTACCTGGCGGACGTCAAAGTTACCTCCCAGACCGATCCTAAGTCATTGAAAGAGCGAGCCGAACTCGCGGCGCGGAGCCTGGGCATCAAGATCAACCAGGATTGCTTCAACCGGCCATTCGACCAACAGGCTACCTGCCTTTCGCAGAACTCCGAGGGCCTGGTATTGGACAACGCTAACGCCCAATCCCTGGTTGACCAGCTCACCAGCGGCTCGACCGCCGACCTGATGAATCAGCTCAGCTACTCGAGCATGGCCGGGGGAGGCGCGTACAGCCCCTATGTGGGCGCTGTGGTGGATACGGCTCGCATCCTCGCTTCTCTGCACACTGCGCATTTCCAGTACATTCCTGCGCTTGCGCTGCCC
>JASHVE010000071.1 GCA_030039675.1 Acidobacteriaceae bacterium
CACTGGTGCTGGTGATGATTGCGACGGCGCAAGCTGACGCACTGCGTGCCGCCGTGGAGAAGGCCAGCGGCGAGGTGACTTTTTCTGGCCAGTACGAAGGACCGCGCACGCAGCCGCTATTGAGCGATTACACGTGGAACCACACAACGCTGTGGGCGATCAAGGCGGATCCGGCTTACACGTATCTGCAATGTGGATTTTCGCCGACGGAATCGCGAGAACAGTTCCGGCTTTTGCGGGAACGCTACGGGCAAGAGATTCTGTTCCACATCGAGTTCATGAAGAACGGCGATGGCGTGGTGATCCCTGGCGCAATTCCCGTCGTGCGTTTCATCACCGAGGAGCGATTGAACGAAATGATTGCGTACTGCCGTTCGATCGGCGTCTTCGTAGCCAATCCGCACGTCAACTATCTTGAAGATGGTGGCAGATTCCGGCCCGATCATATTCAGCTGCGCGCAAAACAGAAGTATGATCCGCGCGGGCTGTTGAATCCGGGCAAGATGATCAGCTTCCGTAAACATGAGGGCGCGGCGTGAAGACCTGGGTTCCCGATGAACGCAACTTCGCTTATCTAACATGGAAGCAGGTGGACGCGTTGCCGCGCGGAACCACTCTCCTGGTGCTGCCCACGGCAGCCATTGAGCAGCACGGGCATCATCTGCCGCTGGCGACCGATACGCTGATCAACAATCTGCTGCTCGGCAAAGCATTGTCATTGGTGCCTGCGGAGTTGCCTATTTATGCGCTGCCGCCGGTTTGCTACGGCAAGAGCAACGAACATATTGGTTTTCCGGGGACGCTTTCGATGAGCGCACAGACCTTTCTTGCGGTAGTGCGCGATCTGGGCGCAAGCATTGCTGCGGGCGGCTTTAAGAAAGTTGTGCTGTACAACACGCATGGCGGCAACGCGTCGCTCGTCGACGTGCTCGCACGCGACCTGCGCGCGGAGTTTGGGCTGCGGACCTTTTCGCTCTTTGGGTCGCCTGGTGCAACCTTTGAGGGCGTGAACCAGCGGGAGCGCACCTATGGCTTTCATGCCGGCGAGATTGAAACCGCCTACCTGCTGCATGCAGCGCCTTCTCTCGTGCATCCCAAGGAGTACACCGCGAATTACATTGCGCGTGTGGGACGGCCTGAGCTGCTTAAACCCGAAGGCTCCGCGGCAAACTTTGCATGGCTTACGAAAGACATTGCCGCGAGCGGAGTGCTCGGCGACCCTTCGGCCGCGACTGCGGAAAATGGCGAGCGATGGGCGAATGAGGCGGCAGCACACATCGCGGAGATTCTTGTAGCGATGTACAACTTTGAGCCGCGGCAGGAGGCCTGAGGATGGCGCCAGCTGATCGTGAAAACGGCGTCCGTCTGGAGCGCGGTGTGCAATGCCGGCTTAGCGATGGAACCACGCTTGTTTCTGATCATTATTATCCAGCCGGCGAGGGTCCGTGGCCTACGCTGCTGATGCGCCAGCCGTATGGTCGTGATATTGCGTCCACGGTTGTTTACGCGCATCCGGTGTGGTTTGCGCAGCACGGATATCACGTTGCCATTCAGGATGTGCGCGGGCGTGGCGGCTCGATGGGCGAGTTTTATCCCTTTCGGCATGAGGGCCGTGACGGCGCGGAGACGATTGCGTGGCTGCGCAAGTATTCTGCGTGCAATGGACGCATCGGTATGTACGGCTTCTCGTACCAGGGCGCGACGCAATTACTAGCCGCTGCGGAGCAACCCGAGGGCCTGGCATGTATTGCGCCGCACATGACGGCGGCGGATCTGTATCACGGCTGGTTTTATCATCACGGCGCGCTACGCTTGAGCGCTGCCCTTGGCTGGGGCATCCAGATGCTGCGAGAGGATGCACGTCGTAAAGGATTGCGGGAAGCCAACGAACGGCTCGAGTCTGCATGGACCAATGTGCGCGCGCAGGCAATGCGGGCACCCTACGCGACGCATCCGGCGATCAGCGATCCGCTGTTACCGAGCTATGTTCGCGACTGGTTTTCGCATCCGGAACCCGGCGAGTATTGGAGCGCGCAGGACATTAGCGCATGCATCGACCGAATTCAGGTGCCGGCACTGCACATTGCCGGATGGTTTGACACATATCTCGAAGGCTCGATTGCCGGATACTGTGCGCTGCGCACGGGCGCTGGTAGTCAATTTGCGCGTGAGCATCAATATCTGATCGCCGGGCCGTGGGTCCACATTCCATGGGGCGATCGCGTGGGTGATGCGAATTTAGGCGATGCCGCCAATGTGGATACGAACACAATTTTGCTGCGCTGGTTTAACCACTGGCTGAAAGACACAGGCGACTTTACAGGTGAGCCGCGCATCCGGCATTTCGCACTGGGGCCGAACAGTTGGCGCAATGCGGTGGAGTGGCCGAAAGAAGCGACTTATCCGCTCTATTTGCGCAGTGCAGGCAATGCGAATTCGCGCAAAGGAGATGGACGGTTGGCAACGAACGCTCCGAATGGCGATGAGTTTCGCGATGTGTTTGTGTACGACCCGGAGGTTCCGGTGCTCGCGCCCGGTGGGCTGCAAGCGTTGAGCGGGCCATTCGATCAAGCCACGCTGGAGCTGGGCAACAACCTGCTGGTTTATACCTCGGAGCCGGTTGCGCATGAGACGGCGATTTTTGGCTATCCGCGTGTTGTGCTGTGGGCTACAACATCTGCGCCCTGCGCCGACTTCACCGCGAAGATTGTGCGCGCCAGACCGGATGGACGGGCGGAGTTTCTGTGCGTCGGAATTGTGCGAAGCACATGGCTGTTTCGCGACGGCGGCTACGAAGCAGATGCGATTCACCGTTGGGAGTTCACACTGGAGCCTATCTCGTTTGTGCTGGCGCAAGGCGAATGCCTGCGCCTGGAGATTGCAAGCTCCGCCTTTCCACTCTATGACCGCAACCCATCCAACGATACTTCGCCGCAGCTTGCTGACAACTGGAACTGGGCTCGATCCACGCAGCAGGTAGTGCACACGGCGACTTACCCTTCGACACTTTTCTTGCCAGTGATGGGAGACGCGGGATGGTGAGCGAGGCCGGCGGATCGATTCCAGAGATTGCACTTGCAAACATTGGCAAACGGTACAGGAACGCTGCCGTGGCGCTCGATGGAATTTCGCTGAGCATCGAACGTGGCGAGTTTGTTACGTTTCTCGGTCCGTCGGGGTGCGGCAAATCGACACTGCTTAAGATTGTCTCTGGCTTGAGCCCGGCGAGCGAGGGCCAGGTGCGCGTGGACGGCATGACACCGGAAAACGCGCGGGAGCTGATGAGCTTTATCTTTCAGGATGCGACGTTGTTGCCGTGGCGAACCGTGGAAGAGAATGTGGGTTTGGGATTGGAGCTGGATCACACAGCACGCGCGCTTCGTAAGGAACGCGTGGGCGGCATGCTGGAGCTTGTGGGTCTGAGTCACGTCGCGAACCGGCACCCGCGTCAACTTTCGGGCGGCATGAAGATGCGGGTTTCGATCGCCCGCGCACTGGTGAGCCGGCCGCGCATTCTGCTGATGGACGAGCCCTTTGCCGCACTGGACGAGATGACTCGCGACCGGCTCAATGAAGAGTTGCTGCGGCTCTACGCGGAGCAGAGGTGGACGGTGCTTTTTGTTACGCACTCGGTAGCCGAGGCGGTTTTTCTGTCGACGCGCATCGTGATTCTGGCCGCGCATCCGGGCCGCGTGGCGCACGAGATTCCCATCGAGTTACCATGGCCGCGTTCAACGGAAACACGCGACTCACTTGCATTCGAGGAAGCCGTCACGCATGCGTCGCGGCTGTTGCGAGGATTTTGTCACGCATGAAAAAGCGCGGTTGGCTCGCAATCGACAATATCCTCGTACTGGTGTGCCTGGTTGGCTTATGGCAGGCAATCATCTGGCTCAACCGGCTGCCGGTCTACATTCTGCCCGGACCGCTTGCCGTGGCCAAGGTGCTGTATGCGCGGTATCCAGGGCTGCTGCGGTCGTTGTGGATCACGACCGAAGAAGCGGCGGTGGGCCTGGTGGCGAGCATCGCTGTAGGAATCGCAGTGGCCATGGTCTTTGCGCAATGGCGCTGGCTGCGGCAGACGCTTTATCCTTACACGATTCTGTTGCAGACCGTGCCGATTGTGGCGATTGCGCCGCTGATCATCAACTGGGCCGGCGCGGGAATCTTCGCAGTGACGATCGTAACGTTTATTATCTGCCTCGCGCCGATTATTGCTAACACTACGCAAGGGCTGATCAGCGTGGATGAGAACCTGATTCACCTGTTCATCATGCATAAGGCCACGCCTGCACAGATTCTTTTCAAGCTGCGGCTGCCGAACGCGATGCCCAATCTGTTTACCGGTATTCGTATCTCGGCAGGGATCAGCGTGATTGGCGGCATTACCGGAGAGCTTTTTGCCGGTTCGACGCGCGTGGGCGAGGGCGGTTTGGGATATGCGATGATTTATGCCAATAATCAGATGGAAACGAGCTACCTGTTTGCGCTGGTTTTGGCGGCCGCGGTGCTCGGGTTTTCTTTCTTCTTTGTGGTGATGTTCCTCGAGTGGCTGGCGTTGCATAACTGGCATGAGTCGAAACGGGCCCAGGTTGGCGAATGAGGAGTTAGATCGATGGTGCGCTTGGAATCGGAATCGGGATGGTGGTTGATTACGCATCAAAACCACGCACGGCTGGCCGGCGCGTTCGCGGCGGAATGGGGCAATGCACAGTTTCGCAGGCCGGAGCCGCGCGAGCGTGTACTGTATGGCATCACGAGCCACGATGACGGCTGGGTGTCGCGCGATGCGCATCCGGTCGTTACGCGGGAAGGGAAGCCATCGGCATTCTCGACTGAACTGGTGGGCAAGTACTCTGCATTTGAAGAGATCGATCTACAAGAGTATCTCGCTGTACGCGACAAGGCAGTGCGCATGATCGCGCAGGAAGACCCGTATGCGGGACTGCTGGTTTCCATGCACACGTACAACCTGCTCACCGAACACACCGACCGCTCGACGATCGCGTCTGGGAATCTTCTGATGCTGGACGCGTTTCTCCATCGTCAGCGGATGTATCAGCGAGATCTGGATGCGAAGATCGCTGCGGATCCCTCCCTGCCGACGGAGCAGAAAACCGGTGAAAGGATTATCGAGCACTTTCGGCTGCTGCAGGCCTGCGACAATCTCTCGCTACTGGCGTGCGTGGCGTTTTCCAAGCGCGCGCATTTGCTGCATCCGCTTCCGTTAAACGATGGTACGACCAAAGAGGTGCAGGTGTTTCCGATCGCTGCGCGCCATTTCCGATTGTCTCCATGGCCGTTCATGGAGAAGCAGTTGAACTTCTTTCTTCCTGCGCGACCTGTGAAGGGGAAAACCTTCCGCAGTTCAGAAGATCTTGAAGAAGCATTTGCCGATGCTCCCGAAAAGATGCTTGCTGTGACGCTGACGAAATAGCTGGCGCCGCAAAAGCTGCACGAGATGAAAAAGAGCCGGAAAACAAAAAAGGCGCCCGCGCAGGCGCCTTTTTGCATCAGCGGATAGATCAGAAGTCGAAGTGGAGCGACATCTGAATCTGGCGTGGAGAGCCGATGGTGTGGGTTACCAGGCCCAAGCCGCCCGGGCACGAATAGAAGTTGTTGACGGCGGTCGAAGTTCCGCAGCCCGTCGGCAGCACAGGAGTGCCTGTCGCCGGGAAGGAGTTGTACGCTGCATTCTGAGACACCTCGTTGCCGGGGATATCGAAGCTGGTGGTATTGGTGAGATTGTAGACGTCGAAGGTGTACTTCAAGGTGTACTTCTCTTTGTCGAAATCCGTGACCTTTACGAGGGACGCATCGGCACGCTTCTGAAAGGCCTGACGGAAGATGTTGCGCTGGCCGCTGGTAAAGCCGGTCTCAAATGGATCGGACGACGGGATGCCGCCATTCAGGCCGCCGGCAGCCAAGATCGGCAGGGTGAAGCAGGCCGCATCCAAGGCAGGCTTTCCGGTTCCGAGCGTCCAAGCTCCGGAGGCGCCGGTGGCCGCCTTTTTGGGCGTACAGCCTGCGGCCAGCGGAACGATCGGGTTGGTAATGCCGTCGGCGGTTGAATAGTAGACACTGCCGACCGCGCCCGAGAAGTCGATCACGCTGTAGGGTTGGCCGCTTTGTAAGACCGTCAAACCGACCAGCGACCAGCCATCAACCAGCTTGCCGGCGAGTGTGCCGGTGGACTTCATGTTCGGGAGCGCAAACACGTAGTTGAAGTTGAAAACGTGCGTTCTGTCGAAGTCGGCAGAGCCATAGCCGCTGCGCAGATTCAGCGGATTATTGCCGTTGTAGAAGAGACCGAGTCCGCTCTGCTCATCAAGGGCATGTGACCAAGTGTAAGAGCCTCCCAATTGAAAGTTATGACTCAGACGTTTCTCGACGTGAGCCTGCAGCGCATTGTAGTCATCAACGCCTGCCGCTTTGTAATCGATCGATTCGGCCGCGTAGCCGATGTAGGGCACGCGAAGGTCAACGTTTCCGCCTTCGT
>JASHVE010000072.1 GCA_030039675.1 Acidobacteriaceae bacterium
ACGCCCACACCGCCTACGCTTCCGAGCGCGCCGGCATCGTCGATCGAGTGCGAATACTGGTAGTTTGCTCCCACGGCAATACCCTTCGAGAGCCGCTTGTTCACGCGCACCGTGCCGGCATTGAACTTCGAAAACGATAGGGCTTCCTCATAGGTAAAATTCAGGGGATAGCAAGGGAGCGATCCCACGCAGACCACGGAAGGGTCGGTGCCCGGGCTCCCAGGTACCGCACGCGGTGCAAGAACCGTATCGAGATGATTGGCGCGCGTGCCGTTGTAACCGAGATTCATCACGATGCCCCAGGGCAGCGTCTTCTGAATGTCGAGATTCCACGCCATTACGTACGGCAGCCCATAATGCGGATCGAGCGCGTAGTTGCCCAGCGTCTGCGCCGCCGGGAATCCGTTGGACAAGGTGAAGCAGGTCATCGGCACCGCCTGAGCACAGGCCGAAGACGCGCCGTTGCCGATCGCTTCCTGATTCGTTTGTTCGTTGGTGAAGGGTGGCTGATGCGCCATGGTGTTGGCGAAGGTTGCATACTCGCCCACGGTGTAGTTCATGCCGAAGCCGGAGCGCACCACCATCTGCTTGATTTTGGGAACGCGCCAAGCCAGCGCCACGCTGGGGCGAAATGCCTTGCGCCAGGGATAAACCAGCGAGCTGGGCAAACCGTTCGTACCGGCGCTGGCCTCGGCCAGACTGGTAAACCCTCCGTCGGGATTGGTGAGCACTTCGGCGAGATGGCCGTACTTCTCCGTATAGGGCGCAAAGAACTCGTAGCGCACGCCGTAGTTCAATGTGAACGATGGCTTCATCCGCCAGTCGTCCATCGCATAGGCATCGAAGACGTTATCGCGCAGGTAGCTCTTGGCCAGCGAGGAGTTCAGGCTGGTGGATTGCGGCAGACCAAGCAGCATATCGGCGATGGGAGAGCCGGTCGTCGGGTCCTGCGCGGCGTCTTCGGTGAACAATCCGCTAAAGGTAAAGTTGCCTGTGGCGTTCGAGCCGGCGAGAAAGTCGCGGTGCACGCGGCGGTAGTCGCCGCCAAAACGGATGTTGTGCTTGCCGTGAATCCAGCTCAGAGTCTCAGAGAACGAGATGGTCTGTGACAGCGCGAAGCTCGGCTGCTGCTCCGTGATGCTGTTGAATTCACTCAGCTGGATGTTGGGCAGGCCGTAGTTGATGGGAACATCGTTGGGCACGCTAATGCCGTAGGTGTTATAGGCCACGTTATCTGCCGTGTTGGTGAAAAAGTTCGTCGTCTGGCTGTTGCTGCGGTTCCAGTTGGCGTTAAAGATGCTCGTGAAGCGGTGGTAGCCAACGGTATAGCCGGCCTGCAGCGAGTAGGAGGTCGACGCGCTCTTGCCGCCCAGTTCGGGAATGAAGTTCACCTGGTCTGAGGCTGAGTGACTCCAGTTGTAGTTGAAGTTGATGCTCTGGCGCAGCCCCTGATTTTGCGAGCCGCCGCGTCTTCCTCCGCCGAAGCCTCCGCGTCCGCCGGGCTGCGTGGCATTGGCACCCAGGCTGCGGTTGTAGCGGATGCCGGCCTGCGTCGTATTCGACTGTGCCGTGGTCAGCAGATGGTAGTTGTACTTGAGGCCGTTGCCGGGAACGTAATTCGGCTCCGGAACCAGGGGTTGGCAACCCGGATTGGCAACCGGACAGTTCAATAGCGCAAAGCCCGGCAGGCTCTGAATGCGCGCCAGCGGGATCTTATTCGATGGGAACGGCTGCTGCGTGGTGGGATCGTAGATTGCCGGCAGTCCCGCAGCAGAAAAGTCGCCCTGCCGCTCGGCTGCTGTGGGAAGGGTGGCGTATTCGTCGCTCGGCGTAGACTGCCGCGTGCCGGAGAGCGTGAGGAAGACCGTATCTTTGCCGCTTGGCTTGGTGAGATGCGGAATGTACGGCGCGCTCATGAATGTGATGGTGAAGCGGTTCTGCCCGTTCGAAGGCTGCTCCTGCGGCTGGCCGAGCAGAGCAAAGGGCTGCGCGTTGAAGATCGAGTTGGTTCCGTTCCACGCCACCGCCCCATGGGGCTGGCTGGGATCGAAGCCACGGAAGTTGCCGCGTCCGTTGCCACCACGGCCTCCGCCAAACCCTCCGCCGCCGAAGCCCCCACCTCCGAAACCGCCGCCGCCAAAGCCGAAACCACTGCCACCAAAACCGCCCCCCCCAAAACCACCGAAGAGCCCACCGGTTCCCGGCATCTGTCCACCGTTTTGCGCACGATAGGCCTCGAGCTGGTCACGCAACTGGTCGATATTGACTCCCGCAAGCGGGCTCACCTGTCCCGACTGCCCAGTGACCGCCACAGACTCGCCGCTGAAGTCGGTGTTGGACGCGATGGAAGGTAGCGCCGCACCCCCTGCGCCAGCCGCGCCGTTGCCGGTTTCCGTGCCGTCGCTCAACGCGCTTGTGAGACTCAGGTTCTCAGGTCCATTGCCGGCTAGCTGCCGGATAACCTGTTCTGCTGCGCTTTGGGCGCTCGGCTCACCGCCCTGTCCCTGCTGGCTAGCCTGTTGGCGTTCCTGTTGCGCAGCACGCGAGGCAAGAACAAGTTCGAAGTTCACAGTGCGATCGTGGCTGGTTGCGTTCAGGACCGCTTCGTTGTCCCCTTGCGCAAAGGCGGCGAACTGGGTGCGGATGACGTAGCGGCCATTTTGCGGAATATTGACGGACCACGTACCGGTAATGTCGGTGGTGGTGGAGAATCGCTTGCCGGTGAGCGTGTTCTGCGCGGTTACGGTAACGCCGGGCAATGGGATGTTGCCACTCTTGACTACTCCGTGCAGCCTGCCACCGGCGAGAACCATTGCTGCTGGTGTGGACGGCGCGGCGGCGGAATCCGCAGACTGGACAGCGACTGGCCTTGTAGCCTGGGACGCCAATGGGGACTGACTATGCACCGCGAGGCATACTCCGCCGCACACAAGTATCCCCAACCACTGCCTCGCCACCCGCCGCATTCTGTCTCCTGAAATCGCGCCTCGTATCTGACTGACGGCACAACAGCCGCTAAGGTTTACGAGTCCTGAGTCAGGCAGTCCTAGCGTACACTCAGTCATGACTTTTTGTTCAAAAGAATCTGGGGGCGATCCTGCTTCTGCGATCGATGTGCGGATTGATGAGCTGAACCCAACGACTCCACAATGCATGCTGCAAGCAGCGCGGGAGTTGCTCCTCGAAATATGGGAGATTCGTCGTAGCCCAACCAGGTGCGGGCCAATTTTGTTTTGGTTCGCTCAAGGAGGAAGCAGACCACCTTCCGGCCAGCTTTCTGGAACAGGGCGGCGGCAGCCTGCTGGCTGTGGTGCGCGACGAGCCGGCGGGATTCGTCGCCTGGCGCGCGCTGGCACTACAATCGAACGTCGCGCTCGATTTCTGGGAGCTGAAGCGCTTGTGGGTGCACCCTTCTTTCCGCGGCTTAAGGTTGGGACGAATGCTGACGCAGGCGGTTCTCGATCGCGCAACCGCAGCCGGGCGGAAGGCGGTTTATCTCGACACCGCACCGGAATCCATGGGCTACGCGTACCGGCTCTATCAGGACAGGGGCTTTCGTCACTGCGATCGGTACAACAAAAATGCTGTTGAAGGATTGGCGTGGATGGTAAAGTCTTTGTAATTGTCAGGCCATTAGCCTGCTTTAATTTCGTCAGAGAACCGAGGCTTCCCCATGAAAGTTCTTCGTGTATCTCTCTATGTTCTTGTGGTGTGGCTCACCGGCTGGGCCGTCAACGCCCACGCGCAGCAAGCGGTCACCTTTCCCAGCGGGGACTCAACCGGACAGGGATTGCTCTATCTGCCGCACGGCGCTGGGCCACATCCGGCGCTGATCGTGATTCACGAGTGGTGGGGCCTGAACGACTGGATCAAGCAGGAGGCGGCAGGCTATGCCTCGAAGGGATACGTCGCACTCGCCGTCGATCTTTATCGCGGCAAGGTTGCCGATACGCCTGACCTGGCGCACGAGCTCTCCCGCGGGCTGCCGCAGGACCAGGGCGTGCACGACCTCACCTCAGCCCTGAAGTGGCTGAGCGCACGGAAGGATGTCGATTCCCATCGCATTGGCGCGGTGGGCTGGTGCATGGGCGGCGGCTACGCCATCCAGCTCGCCGTCGCCGCGCCCACTCTCAAGGCCGTGGCTGTGAATTACGGCGCGTTACCCACGGACAGGTCCGCCCTTGAGCAGATTCACGCAACGATGCTGGGCAACTTCGGCGGGCAGGATCGCGGCATCACTCCGGACTCCGTGCACGCCTTCGCCGCTGCGATGCAATCGATCGGCAAACCGGTCGACGTTAAGATCTATCCCGACGCCGGCCACGCTTTTGAAAATCCCAACAATACCGGGGGCTACCGTCCCGCGGACGCTTCGGATGCGCTGGCCCGAGTTGACCGCTTTTTTGCACAGACACTGCGACCGTAGTGCGGACTGATACCACTTAAGTTACCCATCCGCGCCCAAAGAGACGCTTGCAATCATCGCCGCCCCATGTTAACTCTTAAGGCAATAGAACCTTGATATCTGCTCCGCAAGTAAATACTGGCGGGCATGGGACAGGAATCGAACCGGGATGAAGATCGGGACCACCATTCGTGCATACCGGCTCCAGAAGGGGCTCTCGCAAGGTGACATCGAGAAAAAGACCGGCCTGCTGCGTTGTTATCTTTCGCGCGTGGAGAACGGCCACACCGTACCTTCGCTCGACACCCTCTCAAAGATCGCGCAGGCACTTGATCTTCCCATCGCGCAGTTTTTCGCCGACGATTCGCTCGGCCGTCAGCTGAATACGCAGAAGCTTTCTGACGAAGAGCTCAAGTTCCTCACCCAGATCCGCCGTTACTCCTCCAATCTGAATGAGAGCGACCGCAAACTGCTGTTGGCCATGGTGAAGAAATTCGCGGCGACTGCGATCCGGTAGCGCTAGAGCGGTTCCACAGTTGATGTGCCCTTGCCGAGGCCGCGGAAGGTGGCATTTTCTTGAGGAAAATGCCACTTTGCAGCAGTGGCTTCGGGATATAGCAACTGTGAAACCGCTGTAAGCCCTATAAATCGCCGGCGCAAAAGGGCTCGGCGTCTTGCCGGCGGGAAGCAAGCCAACTGCTGACGCAGTTCAGTTTTGCGGCGGCGCCACATGGGCGACGTAAAACCCAAAGAGCACGAGCAGTCCGGCAATCAGGGCCACGGCCAGCCGCATCCTCTCCTGAAAGACGCTACGCGGTGAGCCCACGCGCGGCACCAACGGCAAGGCAAACAACAGCCCGCAGGCAAAGCCGCCCACATGCGCTGAATTGTCTACCGACACTCCGGTGAACCCGCTGCCGAAGTTGATGGAAAAGCCGATCACCAGGTTGATGACCGCGAAATAGATAACCGACTTGCGCAGCCGTTTCAGCTCCTGTGCCGGGACTGGCAGCAACTTGGATTTCAGCAGCACGATCAGGGCTCCGGCGATGCCGAAGACCGCGCCGGAGGCACCCGCTCCAGCCTGGAAAAATGGCGCGCCCGACGGATCGTGAACCGGCCATACCCAGTTGTAGAACGTCGAGAGCAGATTGCCCGCAGCGCCCGTCAAGATGTAGGCCGCCATCAGTCCCATGGAACCGAGGAGCGGCTCGGCCAGCAGACCAAGATTCCACAGGCACCACATGTTCGTAGCCAGATGCAGAAAGCCCACGTGCACAAACATGGCCGTGACGATCCGCCACCACTCGCCGGCGATCAGCACATTATTGGGCCGGTCGGCGCCCCAGTGCATGAGTTGGTCGACCGTGGGCATCCAGAGGCTGATGCCATGCGCGACCATGGCCAGAAAGACTCCGCAGTTGATGCCCACCAGCAGGTAGGTCGCGGGAGCAGCCGCCCATAGTGGCTTGCGGTGCGCCGGTTGTGGAGGCGCAGAGCCGCTCTCCGGAGGCAGAATCTCCGGCAAAGCCTCGGTGTCGAAGCCTCCTGAATCCTGTCCGTCGTGCGGAATAACCGGGGGATGGCTTGCCATACCTTCACTTTAATGCATTTTCCAGTGCCTCATGGCCGATCTACGGTAACAGTGCTCTCGCTTAGTAGTGGAAAAACCGGCACGGGAGTCAGTCCCGCCAGAGTTGTAGTCTGAAGATGGAGTTGCTTTGCGCCCGGTTTGGCCCTATGCGCGCGACAGAGTCCGGAAAAGTGTGAACAAGTGTGTCGAGGGGAGTGAAAGAGTGCATCCAGAGAGCAGCGAGAAAAAGATCCGGCGCGCTTTGCTGAGCGTGACGGACAAAACGGGACTGGCAGAGTTCGCACACGTGCTGGCCGACTTCGGTGTGGAACTGGTTTCGACGGGAGGAACCGCGCGGACGCTGCGTGAGGCTGGCCTTGTGGTGAAAGACATCAGCGAGCTGACCGGCTTCCCCGAGATGCTTGACGGACGCGTGAAAACTCTGCACCCGCGCGTGCACGGCGGCCTGCTCTACATTCGCGGCAATCAGGAGCACGAGGCGGCTGTGACTGCGCAAGGCATTGTGCCCATCGACATGGTGGTGGTGAACCTCTACGCCTTCGAAAAAACCGCCGCGCAGCCGGGCGTGCCGTTCGGTCACCTGATCGAAAACATCGATATCGGCGGCCCATCGATGGTGCGTTCCGCGGCCAAGAACTTTGAGGACGTCGCAATCGTGACCCGCGTGGCGGACTACCCGGCTCTGATCGAAGAGCTGAAGGTCAAGGGAGGCGCTCTGGGCCGCGCGACCCGCTGGCAACTGGCGCGAAAGGCATTTGCGCTTACAGCGGTTTACGATGCGGCGATTGCGAACACACTCGACAGCATCGCCGAAGCCCCCGCCCCCGACGCTCCGGCGGCCCCGGACACAACGGCTCTGCCCTCGACCCTGCGCATCAATCTTCCTTTGGCGCAATCGCTCCGCTACGGCGAAAATCCGCACCAGCGCGCGGCACTGTATGCAGACGGCTCCGGGCTGGGCGTTGCCGGCGCGCGCCAGTTGCAGGGCAAGGAGTTGAGCTACAACAACCTGGTCGATCTCGATGCCTGCTGGGAGCTGGCGCAGGAGTTCGAGGAACCGGCGGTGGCGATTGTGAAGCACACAAACCCCTGCGGAGCCGCGACTGGAACCACCGTTCTCGATGCCTATCAAAAGGCGCTGGCCTGCGATCCGGTTTCGGCCTTCGGCGGGGTGATCGGCGTCAATCGCGAGGTCGATGGAGCGGCAGCGGAAGAAATTGCGAAACTTTTCGTTGAGGCCATTGCGGCGCCGGCGTTTTCGCCAGAGGCGCGCGAGCGGTTTGAGGCTAAAAAGAATCTTCGTCTCATCGAAGTCCATGCTGCGCCGGTACGGCCGGTCGTTAAGCAGGTTTCGGGAGGGTTACTGCTGCAGGACGCCGACACGGGCCGGGTAACGGAGTCGGAGCTGAAGGTAGTCACATGGCGGCCACCGAGTCCGGAAGAGTTGCGCAGCCTGCTCTTTGCCTGGCGGGTGTGCAAACATGTGAAATCCAACGCTATGGTCTATGCACGGGATGGACAGACCCTGGGCATGGGCGCGGGACAGATGAGCCGAGTGGATGCGGCCCGCTTTGGAGCGATGAAGGCGGTACTGCCGCTGCAGGGGTGTGTGGCGGCCTCGGACGCGTTTTTCCCTTTCCCGGATGGGCTGGAGACCGTGGCCCAGGCCGGCGCGACGGCCGTGATTCAGCCGGGCGGGTCAGTAAAAGATCAGGACGTGATCGCCGCCGCGGACCAGCTGGGAGTGGCGATGGTCTTTACGGGGATCCGGCATTTCCGGCATTGAGTGCTGGCCTGCCGGGCCCGCACTGGCCGGCAAGGGCATGCTCCTGGTCAGAAATCGTGAAATTCCCGCAATCTACCGCGCAAGTGCGACCAATGGCGCGTAAAATCGTCTGTAAGCGTAGGCAGGGCAGTGAAGAAGGCTGCCTGCGCGGCCTTTTGGGCTCTTCGGACGGCCCGCCGCCGACCGGAGGGCCGGAAATGTGCATGGAATCCCCTACATGATGACCAAGATAGTCCACTCACCGACCTCCCTGCTTAAGCTTGCCGCCGTCACGTCCGTTCTGCTGCCTACGGCTTTTGCCTGCGCCCAAAGCGCAACTGCCGGTAGCGCTCCAGCCAGCACAGCGCAGACTGCGCAGCAGTCTTCCGCGGTAAAAGCGAATACCGCATCGGACGCCCAGCGGGAGCCCAGTCGCGCGCAGGCCTACTATCACGCTGCCCTGGCTGCTACGTACGAGGACAACGCAATGTCGGAAGGCCGGTCGGAGGATGTGACCCAGGCGATCGAACAGTACAAACTGGCGCTGAATGCCGATCCGGGCTCGCCTGAGCTGATGAACGCGCTTGCCGACCTTTACTTCCGCACTCCCGGTCACGAGCACGAGGCCGAAGTGGCGGCGCGGACGCTTCTCAAGAGCTATCCGAACAACGTCGACGCGCACAAACTCCTCGGGCGCATTTACCTGCGCCAGCTCGGCGAGGGGGAGAATAGCGTGTCCTCGTCTTCGCCTTCCGGTAATGTGCTGGACCAGGCAATTGCGGAATTTGAGAAGATTGTCGCGCTGCAGCCGAGGAGCGTTGAGGACCGGATGGTGCTGGGTCAGCTCTACACGGTGAAGCATCAGCCGCAAAAGGCGGAAGAGCAGTTCAAGACGGCCCAGACGATTGAGCCGGAATCGGAAGACGTGGTGTTGAACCTGGCCCGTCTTTACGCCGAGAGCGGCGACCTGCAACACGCAACCAAGGTGATTGAGGCGGTTCCCGAGTCTGACCGCACGCCCAAGATGGAGTTCACCCTGGGCGCGGCCTACGAGCAAATGAAACAGCCCAAGGACGCCATCGCCGCGTACAAACGAGCCGAAGACCTCGAACCTGGCGACCCGCGGACGATCGATGCGCTGGCGCAGGCGCTCTTCAACGATGAGCAGTACGACGAGGCATTGAAGCAGTACCAGCAGCTCGCCGAAAACGATCCGGAAAATAACGAGGCGCTGATTCACATCTCGGAAATTCAGCGCAGACAGGGTAAATACGACGAGGCGCTGGCCACGATCAACAAGGCGCTAAAGATCGACCCTACATCACTTGAAGCTGGCTATAACCAAGGACTGTTGCTCGACGTGCTGGGCCGGTTTGACGACGCGGTTCAGGCCTATCAGAACATGCTGAACCAAAACTCTATCTCGCACGCCAACGGCGCGTACACGGATGAAGAGAAGAACAACCGCAGCATCTTCCTGGAGAGGCTGGGCGCGGTGTATCTGGAGCAGAACAAGATCGACTTGGCCGTGGCGACCTACCAGAAGATGATCGATCTGGGCGGGGACATTGCGGTGCGCGGCTACCAGGAGCAGGTCGACGCCTATGAGACCGCCAAGCAGTTCGCTAAGGCACTCGATATTTCGCAGAAGGCCGTGGAAGCTAATCCAAAGAACCGCGATCTGAAGTTGAGGCTGGCCGGTGAACTCGCAGACCAGGGCAAGCCGGACGAAGCGCTGGCCATGGCCAAGGCGGTGCTCAACAACTCCGCTGACAATGACCGCACGGTTTGGTTTGCGATCGGTCAGATGAACATCCGCCTGCGGCGCTGGAAGGACGCAGAGGATGCATTCAACAAAGCCGAACCCCTGGCCACCAAGAAAGAAGATCGCACTTACCTGCTCTTCCTCAGGGGCGAGCTGGCCGACCGGGAGAAGCACATGGATCAAGCAGAGCAATTCTTCCGCCAGGCTCTCGATCTCGATCCGTCGAATGCAATGACCTTGAACTATCTGGGTTACATGCTGGCCGACAAGGGCGTGCGCCTGCCGGAGGCCCTCAAGCTCATCCGCAAGGCCGTCGATATCGAGCCGATGAACGGCGCGTATCTCGATTCGCTTGGCTGGGTTTACTTCAAGCTCGGCGAGTACGAACTGGCCGAAGACAACCTCCGCCAGGCGGTGCAGCGCGACCAAACCGACCCCACGGTCCACGAACACCTGGGCGACCTTTATGAGAAGACGGGCCGCATCCGGCTGGCAGCCGCACAGTGGGAGCTTTCGCTGGCCGACTTTGCCAACTCATCGCCCGCGGATTTCGAGCCAGGCGACGTGACGAAGGTGCAGAAGAAGCTCGAAAGTGCGCGCGTCCGGCTCGCCAAAGAAGAAGACTCGATCATCCAGCCAAAGCCAGAATAGGCGACCTCCTGCAGCCTCAACGGCGGCTTTCCCTCGTGTGGAAAGCCGCTGCTGCTGTTTCTGGAGCAGTTCCAGAGTGCGTGTGCCCTTTTTAGATTGAACACGGTGGGCTTTTCTTCAGGAAAAAGCCACTCGGCGGCAACGGATCCGGAAATATAGCAATTCTGGAACTGTTTGAGACCGGATTAGGAGTTTCAGTAAGGAATTCGGAAGACGTGCAAGGTGCTGTTTTCCTGAGGAAAACGACCCTTGGCAGCATCAACCCTCCCTACACCAATTCCTAGTCCGGTTCAGCGGCTCCCTTCTGCTGAAGCGATGTAAAAGTCGACATTGCTCTTGTCTACCAGCGTAGTGCCGGTATCCACGAACACCGGATAGGGAGCGAAGGAATCGGCGCTATAGTCTTTGCTCAGATCCTTGGGTGGAGAGTGAAATACCTCGTCGAGTGCCTTCAGCCCAACGAAGCCCATGGAATAGGGCTTCTGCACGATCGTGGAGTCGATGACACCGGCTTTGATGCCATCCAGCGTGTCCTGGCTGGCATCCCAGGCCATCAGCAAGCGGTCAGTGGCGCCGGTACGTTTGACAGCATCGGCCACCATCTTCCCCGACGCGGAGTCCAGGCACACAAACGCATCGATCTTCTTGGGACCAGTCAGGGCCATGAACTGCTGCGTCCTGTCGAACGCGACACTCGGGTCGCCCTTGATGTCGACCACCTCGACAATGTTGATGCCGGGCCGAGCAGAAAACACATCCTTGAAGCCCTTGAGCCGTTCGTCCGTATTCGCCTGACCACCGAGGGTGAAGAAGACGACGTTCCCCTTGCCGCCGAGCTTCGCAATCACCCGCTGGCCTCCCAGTCTTCCCGCCTCCAGATTGTTGGTGCCGATGAAATACAGCCTGCGGCTGCCGGATGCATCGGAATCCATTGTGATCACTGGAATGCCGGCGGCAATGGCCGCGTTAATCTCCGGTTGCAGCACCGAGACATCTGCAACGGAGATCAGTATGCCAGCTGGCTTGGCCGCGACGGCACTCTGCAGCGCGACAAGCTCAGCCTGCGGATCATGGCCGTCCGGCCCTGCCACTTTGGCGGTCACTCCGTATTGCGCCGCGGCGTGCTTGAATCCAGTCACCGCGGTCTGCCAATACGGCAGCGCCATGTTCGACGCAATCAGGTAGTACACTTCCTTGTCCGAGTGTCTTGCTCCACATCCCGATGTAAACGCAACTGCGAGCGCCAGTAGGACGAGCGCCGCTTTCTTGGCCGTTTTCATGGCTACCCTCCCGCAAAAGATCGGAATTGTGTCCGGCCGGCGCATCCGGAGAGATGCGTAAGACGGCTGGCGAAAAATCCGGCAGGATGGTACTCCGTCTGCGCGATATTGTCCAATCACTTCTGACGGTTGGCGCTTTCTTGCCCGGCTCCGGCCTGCGGTATAACCAGAGATGAACCGATGCGCGGAAACCACGCAATGCCACCTTCGCCCGCCGAATTAAGCCGCCCGCTCCCTTCCGGCATCGCCGTGTCCGGGGAAGCAGGCCACGAGCTGACGCGGCGTACGCACCATGAAGCGCCGCACGCTTACCGCACTCCGTTTGCGCGCGACGCCGCGCGCGTCCTCCATGCACGCGCTTTCCGCCGCCTTGCGGGTAAAACGCAGGTGTTTACCCGCTTGCCCGGCGACCCCCTCAGCGATCACTTTCGGAGCCGGCTGACGCATACGCTCGAGGTGACGCAGATTGCGCGCACGCTTGCGAGGGCCCTGGGGCTGAACGCCGAACTGGCTGAAGCCCTGGCGCTGGTGCACGACATCGGTCATCCGCCCTTCGGCCACGCTGGTGAAACAGCTCTCGATCGCGCACTGAAGGTGTATGGGCTCGGCTTCGATCACAATCTGCATGCGCTGCGCATTGTCACCTGGTTCGAGGAGCG
>JASHVE010000073.1 GCA_030039675.1 Acidobacteriaceae bacterium
GTGCCGCCGCGGCCGTGGAAGAGACGCAGCTTGATGCCGGCTTCGCGCGCAACGACGTGGAGATCACGATGAGCGCGGAAGATCTCCCATGTCGACGTCAGCATGCCGCCGTCTTTGTTCGAGTCGGAGTAGCCGAGCATCACCTCCTGCCAGTTGTCCCAGGAGGCGAGCAGCTTGCGATAGTCGGGGCGATTCCAGAGCTCGCGGCACACGCTGGGCGCGTTGCGGAGGTCTTCAATCGACTCGAAGAGCGGAACAGGCATGAGGCCGGGATCGGGGCCGCATTCGCTGTCCGGCCCGCGGACAGAACCTTCGACGTTGACGCCGCCCAGGCGCGCGAGGCGGACCACGGCCAGAACGTCTTCCACCGAAGATGCGCCGCTGATGACGTACTGGCGAATGGCTTCGGGCGAGCAGCTTTCTTTCATCTCCGCGACTACGCGGAAGGTTTCGAGCACGCCGGCTGTTTGCGCAGAGAGGCCTGCGGGCAACGAGGGGGCAGCGGTATCGGCTATTGCTTCCTGAAGGGCGGTGGCATGGACGCGAGCGTGCTGGCGAATATCGAGGGTATGCAGATGCAGGCCGAAGGTGCGCACCCGCAGGATGAGCGGGTCGATGAGCGTGCGCGCAATGCGCAGGCCGCCATGTGCGACGAGCGAGCCGCGCAGCGTTTCGAGATCGTCGAGAAGATCCCGCGCTGAGGTATAGGGCGGCAAGACTTGCGCCAGCTTTTCCGCTCCGCGCGCGAGCGTGTATGCCGTGACCGGCAGAGTGGATTTACCGAAGTAGTCACCGTTTTGCTCGAGCGTGCGCTGGATGCGCGCCTTGAGACAGAGCAGAAAGCGGCGGTAGTACTCGAACTCGTACTGCGCACCGAAGACCTGCGACTCCGGCGTGCGCACCTGAACGATATACGCGCGCAGGCGTTCGAGCAGCGCGTCGCTCACGGGCCGCTGCTGCGCGCTGGTGGTGAGCAGATCGATGATGAGGTCAAGCTGCCGCTGATAGTAAACCAGCAGATGGCCACGCGCGAGCTGAACGGCAGCCCGCGTGACCTCGGGAGTCACAAAGGGATTGCCGTCGCGGTCGCCGCCGATCCAGGAACCGAAGCGCAACACGATGGGCAGGTCGTGCATTTCGATCTCGAGGCCATACGCGGCATGGAGCGCTTGACAGATTTCGCGATAGAGGCCTGGTAGCGTCTCAAAAATGGAGACGTCGTAATAATCGAGGCCCATCTTGATTTCATCAAACACCGTGGGCCGGCGCGAGCGGACCTCGTCTGTTTGCCAGAGACTGGTAATTTCGGCGAGCACGAGCTGCTCGAGGCGGTCCAGGTCTTGCCCGGGAATCGGAATACGGTCGAGGGTCTCAAGGAATTCGCCGATGCGGCGGCGCTTGAACATCACGCTGCGGCGCGCCGCCTCAGTGGGATGAGCGGTGAAAACGGGGACGACAAGAACGCGGCGCAGCCAGTCGAGCGCTTCCTCAGCGGTGATGCCCACGCGGCGCATCTCACGGAGCGTGCCTTCCAGCGAGCCGCGCTGGCAGCTCGCCTGGCCGCTCAGGCGCAATGCGAGACGGCGGCGCTTGCGATGATTTGTCTCAGCCAGATTGATGAGCTCGAAGTAAAACGCAAAGGCGCGGGTGAGCAGCGTGGCGCGCTCCACAGGCAGCGCGTGCACCAATGCCAGCGCCGCAGCAGCGTGACGCGCCGCCTCTTCCGACTGACCGTGCGCCTCGGCATCGCGCCGGCGGATGGTGCCTTGACGCAGCGCTTCGACCTGATCAAAAAGTTCTTCGCCGGCCTGCTCACGCAGCACTTCGCCGAGCAACATGCCGAGCGAGCGCACGTCGCGGCGCAGCGGCGCTTCCTTTAACTCGCCGGTTTGCGCTTCCAGTTCGGCCAGCCGCTGGGACCAGCTCTCCGGGTTCCACAAAAGTGTCATCTGATTCGATTATGCACGACGCACGCGGCCTGTATTACGACCTTAGTACCGTGCCCCTCCGCACAACATGCGGTATAGCATGATCGATAGCACTCCGTGTTAAGGCGGTTTTTTGAGTTTGCGTGGTATTTCCGGCGTTGCGGGGCAGCCTTTATTAAGAAGAACGCTAGTGTGGTGTCTCCGAAGTTCGCGGAAAAACAACCGCAGGTCCTTCGGCTCCGTTTGGCCCAAAAATGGCCAAACTCCGCTCAGGATGACAAAGCAATTATGCGGTGAACTTTTGGGACACGACACTAGCTCATGACAACCGAAAAGCTGCTGCAGCAAAGCGCGTTGAGAAGGTGAGCCGAAGAGCATGGGTGAAGTTGCCCAGTATTTTAAGCGGGAAAAATACATTAACAGGCGATTGTCGGCGCTGATTCTTGCGGGAACGATTTTTCTGGTTCCTATCGCTCTTGCGAGCGCCCACGGCCGCATTCCCGCTCACGCGTTCGAGTGGGCGATCTTCGCTTACGTCGCGCTCGTCGCTGTTGCCGTAGTTTTCATCGTGCGTGCAGCGCACTCGAAGTTTCCCAAGTCCAATCTCCCCGATGACTCGCCGCTCGACGATGCGTCGCGGCGGAAGCTGCAGCGACGCATCTGGCTGCTCGAGTTTTTCGTCGTCTTTTATGGGTTGGGCATGGTGCACGCGCTCGCGCAGGCTGGTAGGGAACCCTGGCTATCCATTGCGATCGGCACTGCCGTCAGCCTGCTCATTGAAATTGTTCTGATCAAAGCAATTCGAAGATTGAAGCAAAAGCTGCAGGCAGCTGCAGAGGCGAGTACTCCGCAAGAAGCCGGTGCGACGGCGCGATTTGATTGACTAAGACAAAACGCTGCTAGCCCGTTGCCGCCTCTCCCTCGAGCTGCAGCATCAGCTCTTCCCACTCCGCAGTAAGCGCAGCAAGCTGCCCGCGAAGCTCCTCGGCAAGCTTCGTGAGCCGTTCCGTCTCCGCGGCGGAGACGTAGACGCCCAATTGCTGCTCAGTGTGCGCGATGGCTGCTTCGACGCGCGGAACTTCTTCTTCGAGGAATGCGCAGCGGTCCTCCATCTGCCTCTGCTTGATGGGATTCAGGCGCCGTGGCTTGTCCTTCTGTGTGCCGTTCGTGTTTTCCAGAGCGGCGAGTGGCGCTGCATCGGCTCGCTGCGCTTCGGGTTCTTGCGATTTGGCCTTAGCGGAAGCTTGTGCGGCGGCGACCTCACCTTCTGCCAGCACCGCCTTGCGGCGCAGATAGTCCTCGTAATTGCCTTCGTATGCAATGACCGAGCCGTTTTCGACCTCGAGCACGCGCGTGGCAAGGCGGTCGATGAAATAGCGGTCGTGGGAGACGAAGACCACCGTGCCGGAAAATGCCGCCAGCGCTTCGAGCAACACGTCTTTGGCGCGCATGTCGAGGTGGTTGGTGGGCTCGTCGAGAAGCAGGAAATTCGAAGGCGAGACAAGAATGCGCGCAAGAGCGTAGCGGTTGCGTTCGCCGCCGGAAAGCACGCCCAGGGGCTTGAAGACATCGTCGCCACTGAAGAGGAAACAACCCAGCAGCGAGCGCAATTCCACTTCGGGCACCTTGAGCGCGGCGCGGCTGATGTCGTCGAGCATGCGCGCTTCGCCGTCGAGCACCTTGTACTGGTCCTGCGCAAAGTATTCGCTTACCACATTGTGGCCCAGGCGCACCGTCCCGGCGGTTGGCGCTTCCGCG
>JASHVE010000074.1 GCA_030039675.1 Acidobacteriaceae bacterium
TTTTTTTGACCTCCTCATCAGCTCAAAAATGAGTGACCTGGGCCTTTGTAGGAGATCGAGATGAGAGCAAGATGAACGTTCGTTGAACGCGGGGCGAAATCCCGTTGCAGGCAAAGATACTGTCCAAAGACGCCATCCAGGCCTCGTCCTGAGACCGGGATGGCGCAAATTGCAGCTACCCGCCCCATAGCATTTTCGGAATTACTGTAGACCGAAAGCATGAACTCAAGTGGCTTTTTCATCAAGAAAAAGCCACCTTTCACTGCTCTCAAAAAGTCTATATGTATTCCGAAAATGCTCTAAAAGCCGGCAGCAGATACGGCCTTCTCGACCATCGTCACCTGCCGCTCCGCCTGCGCCGGCGGCTCGCCGCAATGGTTGGCCACCAGCCGCGTCGCCTGACCACGATCAAGATACGCGTCGACCGCGCCCAGCTTGATCGTCGCCTGCGCAGCCATCTGCGCCACGGCAGCCTTGCTCGAAACCGACTGCACAAGCGCCAGCATCGCTGTCACAATCGTCGCCACCCCCTGCAGCACAGCCAGCGCGTGCTGCTGACTCGCCGGATTCACGATCTTGCCTGCCGCGAGCAGCGCGGCGTTCACCTGCTGCTCGAAGGTCACCACCTGCGTCTGCAACTGCGCCAGCGTGCCCGCGCCGGGATTCGCAAGATATGCCTTAGCCTGCGTGACCAGCAGGTTCGAAGCCGCATCAAACCCGGCCGTCGCCGCCGAAAAGATGGGCGCATCCGCCGGCGCCAGCAGCGCCGCAGTCGAATCGACCGTCACCACCGCGCTCTCGAGCGACGGCGTCCAGTTCACAATCTCCTGCGCCACAGAGGCCGCCGAACAGCCCTCGATCCACGGCAGCGGCAGCAGCAACGCAACCAGCACCCACACACCAAGTCTGCCTGCCCCGCCTCCTGGCTTGCTGACCCGCTGACTCGCTGACTCGCTAACCTGCTCACTTGCCAACTCGCCCGGGTCTCTCGCCAGCAGTCCAAGTAATGCAGTGGCTACGGCGCCAATGAGCGTAACCACAGTGCCGGTGCCCGCCGTTCCCAGTGTCACTCCCTGTTGTGTGAAAACTCCAGCCGCAGTGACGACAGCAATCAATAGCCCGGCAATTGAGGTCTTGGGATGGTTCCAGATATTCGAAATGCGATTCATGCAGAAAGCTCCTTCGATCTGCCTCTAGTGTGGGCAATCGAAGGCATAAATCCTGCAATGCTCTCATGCGGCTAATCTGTTTTGAAATGAATCTCTTGACTTAGTTCGACAATAAGCCCGCGCTTGACACGCTCAGGAGCTCCGCTTCACAAACCGCCGGCCGCGAATCTCATACTCGCCGCTCACCACCATCGCGATGGCCTCCGGGTATGCCTTGTGCTCCTCCGCGAGAATGCGCATCGTGAGCATATGCGGATCGTCCTCTTCGAGCACCGGAATCGCCCTCTGCAGCACGATCGCGCCGTGATCCAGTTCCTCGTCGACAAAGTGCACCGTACAGCCGGCCACCTTCACGCCGTACGCAAACGCCTGCTCCTGCGCTTCGAGCCCGGGAAAAGCCGGCAGCAGCGAGGGATGGATGTTGAGGATGCGATTGGGAAACGCCGCGACAAACTGCGGCGAGAGCAGCCGCATATAACCGGCCAGGCAGATCAGATCGACCTTCTGCTCCTTGAGGCATGCGGCTACATCCGCATCGTGCTCCGCCCGCTTGCGCCCCTTCGAATCAAACACCGCCGTCGGAATCCCGAGTGCCCGCGCCTTTTCGAGCCCCGCCGCATCCGGCACATTCGAGATCACCACCGCAATCTCAACGCCCTTCAGCCGCCCTTCACGAATCGACTCGGCAATCGCCAGAAAATTCGATCCCCGGCCCGAAATCAGAATGCCCAGGCGCGTAACAGCGCTCATGTGTACTGCACCCGCCGCTCGCCCTTCACCACGCGGCCAATCACATAAAACTTCTCCTCCGCCCGGTCGAGCAGGTTCTTGACGCGCGTAAACTTCGCCGCCGGAATCACCGCAATCAGCCCGATGCCCATGTTGAAGGTGCGCATCATCTCTTCTTCGCTCACCTTGCCCAGCTCACGCAGGTGCTCGAAAATCGGCAGCACCGGCCACGAGCCCAGCTCCACCTGCGCCGTCAAGCCCTTGGGCAGGATGCGTGGCAGATTCTCCGTAATGCCGCCGCCCGTGATGTGCGCCATACCCGTGGTCATCCCCACCGTCACCAGCTTTTGGATCACGTGCAGGTAGCTGCGGTGCGTCTTGAGCAGCGCTGCACCGGCCTTTTCTTTGATCGCCGTCACATACTGCGTCGCCTTGTACCCGGCCACCTCAAACAGCAGCTTGCGCGCCAGCGAGTAGCCGTTGGTATGCAGCCCCGTCGAAGGCAATCCGATCAGCACATCGCCTGGCTTGATGCCCGCGCCGGTGATCAGCTTGTCGCGATCCACCGCGCCCACAATGAATCCCGCCAGATCGTACTCGCCATCGGCATAAAAGCCCGGCATCTGCGCCGTCTCGCCGCCGATCAGCGCACACCCATTCGCCTTGCAGGCCTCGGCAAGTCCTGTGATTACATCTTCCGTTACCTCCACATCGAGCTTGCCGCTGGCAAAGTAATCGAGGAAGAAGAGCGGCGTCGCGCCTTGCACCGCAACGTCATTCACACAATGATTCACCAGGTCCGCGCCCACCGTGTGGTGCAGCCCCAGCTCAAAGGCGATCTTCAGCTTGGTGCCCACCCCGTCTGCCGAGCTCACAAGAATCGGATTCTTCCACCGCTGCAGGTCGAGCCGGTACAGCGCACCAAAACCGCCAATGCCGCCTAACACATTGCGGTTAAAAGTTTTTTGCGCCAGAAACTTGATCTTTTCTTTCGCCCGGTCGCCGCCGGAGATATCCACGCCGGCATCGGCATAGGTCACGGATTTGGACTTGTTTTCGTTAGGCACAGGGCAGGCTTTCTAGATTCAAAGTTACTGCGGCGTGAATGCCGGAAACGTCGATTCTAGCAGGATTTCGGCCTACCGATTTGCACCGGAAATCCACGTTTCCATCCGCGTCCGTTTCCGCGCCGCGCTGCAGCAGCGAGACCAGCAATGCGCGGGCTTCTATACTGAACCAGCATGACCTCTCGCCCTCGTTCCCAGGCCCTTCAAACACGCGCGGAGCGCTTCTTTCCCGGCGGCGTCAACTCGCCGGTCCGCGCCTTCCGCGCCGTAGG
>JASHVE010000075.1 GCA_030039675.1 Acidobacteriaceae bacterium
GCGCCGTAGGCGGCCTCAAAAGCGGCGATTTTGTCCTCGGCAATCTCGAACTGCCAGACCACAACAAACATGCGACTCCCCGCGCGTCCTTTTCCTCAGGGTAATGGTAGCGCAGCCCATGGGGTGCGCCCTGCCAAGGGCTCCGTTCAGTCCACCAGTTGTTGCAACAGCCTTTTTGCCCAGAGCCTGGCTGCTCCGGGGCATTAACGGTAAAACGGGGTAAGAGCAGTCGGCGTTCTGGATTGAAAACAAGGCAGATCCTCGCCGATCCTATGCATGAACCAGATCGCGTCCGTCGGTAACCTCGGCTTACTACCTTGGTGCGAGAACCCGTAACACCCAATTTGCACCATTTGAATGCAAGTGGTATTCCCTTATTCTCGATTTAGGTCCATGTTGATAAAGGGTTAGTTCCGCGCAAGCGGAGGAAGCACGATAAACGACCTATTCTCGCCTTCCTCCTTCCCCAGGGGAGTAAGAATCGGGTTATTTTGAACTGTTTCTCCGGTTCGTCGAAAGATTGGCCCTTTTCTGTCGATATAGGGTCAAGGGGAAGGGAAATGATGCAGCACCGCTATTTTCAAGATTCAGCGGTCCGAGGGGATATGAGTCCATACCCTGCTGCCGATCCCGCGCCCGTGGGGCGCTTCAGCGCGGAACCTGGAAAACACTGCGCCTATAACCAGACCCGGGAACGCTTCCTCAGCGCAGACGTAGATGCTGCCGATTTCACCCCCGCCAGTCTCGACGCAAGGCTGCCCGCGCTCGCATCCAACTCCGCCGGATCTCTCTGGCTGGTTCCGTTCCGCGGCATCTCTCCCACCAGCGTGCGCGTGCCCGTCGATCTCATTTATCTCGACCCGCACTGCGCCGTCCTCGATGCAGTCGAGTCCTTTCCGCTCTCCCAGGTTTCTGCCTCGAGTCCGCCGTCGGCCACGGTTCTGGTTCTGCCTGCAGGCGCGATCCGCGCCACCGAGACCCATCCCGGCGATCAGCTGATTCTTTGCCCGCCGGAAGAGATGAAGCGGCAACTGCTGCAGCTCGCCGACGCGAAGCCGCAGCAAGCCTCGAAGGAGCAGTCGGCTCGCAACGGTGCAGGCCGTTTGCTGCAGTGGGACGATCGCGCGCGGCCCAAGGATTCCGGAGAACCGGCGGCTGCGGAGGAGAATGCTGCTCTGGAACCGCCCGGCGAGCCCGCGCTCGCAAGCGGTGAACCGCAATCCGGCGCCGCGGCCGAATCGCCCAGGAAAAGCAACAAGCCTGCCAAGAGCTGGCTGCAGCGCTTCCTGGCCCTCGAGCCCCCTGATCCAAGGAGAGCAGCGCGGCAGTCGCTGCCTGGCCTTGCGGCCTATTTCTTCACCGGTGGAACTCCCGTGGCGCACAGTGTTCGCGATATGAGCGTGTCCGGCGTCTATGTGTTCACCACGGAGCGCTGGTATCTCGGCACAATGGTAAGAATCACTCTTACCGATCGTCAGGAGCCCACCCTCGAGCGCTCCATCACTCTGAATGCCACCGTCGTCCGCTGGGGCAACGACGGCGTCGGCCTGAGGTTTATCCTCCAGAACGGCAAAGCCCGGCGGGCAGACAGTCACGCGGCTGCTCCAGACGAGACCCAGGTAGGTCAATTTCTGCAGCGGCTCCGCACCGCATAAGACCAACCCTCGCCCGCTTCGCGGTTACACCCATCCTGCATCGACCACGTAGCTCTGGTTCGTGATCGCACTCGAATCGTCAGCGGCCAGAAACAGCACCAGCCGCGCCACCTCATCCGGCTCGATCTGCCGCTTCAGCGCTTGATTGCGGAGGATGTTTTCCACTCCCTCCGGCGTATACCACAGCCGTTTCTGCTTTTCCGTGGCGATCGCGCCCGGCAGCACAGCGTTCACCCGGATACCCGCTGGGCCAAGCTCGTGCGCCAGGGTACGCGTCAAGCCCACAACGGCCGCTTTGGCGGCGATATAGACCGGCAGTCCCGTAGTGGGAATGACCCAGGAGATCGAGCTCATGTTGATGATGGAACCGCGTCCCGCTGCCTTCATCACCGGCAGCACTGCCTGAATGGCGAAAAACTGCGGCCGCAGGTTGATCGCCATCAGGTTCTCCCACATCTCCGGCGTTACCTCTTCCGTGGCATGGCGCAGGTCGTTCGCGGCATTGTTGACGAGCACGTCGATCGTGCCCAGCGAGGAGACAACCTGCTCGATGGCGAATTTCAGCACCGAGAGGTGAGTCAGGTCGCAGTGAAAATAAAGCGGCGCAGGACAACCCTCGGCCGCGAGATTTCTCTTGAGCACATTGGCCGGCTCATCCTGAACATCCAGAAAAGCCACACGCGCGCCTTGACGCGCAAAATGCGCCACGAGCGACTCGCCAATGCCGGTCGCGCCGCCGGTGATCAGCACCGCGCGTCCTTCAAGGCTGGGGTAACGAGCGTAGGCGGAGCCGGTGGGCTGCATCTCTTCCTGTTCGGGAGTCCGCGCTCCCCAGATTGCGCGTGGGCGCTCCTGCGCGGCGATCCGTTCATTTTGCTGCACTTACTGTACATGCGCAAGCCCCGGCCCTTCAAATCATCAACGGCCGGGGACAACGAAACTTAGCCTCTGGGACGATACCGCAATTTGATACATCGTCTCCCGCAGACGGGTGCATACTTATGTATGAGCCGCGCAACATGGGAGATCGTCCCCCTTCGATTTCCCCGTTCCACGCGCGGCGGCGAGGCGCGAAAACAATTCGGTAAGCAGTGCTTATCGGCCACGACAGCTACAAGTTACGGCCTGATGCGCGAAGGTGCCAGACGTAGCGCGGACCGTGGGCGGCGACTGCCCTGGGTGAGCGCGGTCGAGGCCCGCCACGGCTGAGGTAACGCAAATTGGAAATCAGGCTCGACTGAGAGGGATTGAATGAAAGCTGCTGCTCGTTATCCAGGTATCCGGGTCACCGCGAACGGTAACCAGCTTGTCTCCTACCACACCGAAACGCGGATCGCAGATGCCGGCGTCTTCTACCCGATCACGCCTTCGACCGAGGGCGGCGAGCTCTTCCAGCAAGCCTACGCGGAAGGTCACCTGAACGTCTTTGGCGGCAACACGATTGCGATCGAGGCCGAAGGCGAGCACGCGGCGCAGGGCGGCGCCATTGCCCACTCGGTCTGCGGCAAGCGCGTGGTCAACTTTACCTCCGGGCAGGGCGTGGTCTACGGCGTTGAGCAGTACTATCACGCGCCCGGCAAGGGATCCACGATGGTCCTCGAAGTGGGCGCCCGCGCGCTCACCAAGCATGCGCTCAACGTGCATTGCGGCCACGACGATATTTATGGCGCGCTCGACACCGGCTGGATCATGCTCTTCGGCAAGGACGCACAGCAGGCCGCCGACCAGGCGCTCATTCTCCGCCGCGTCACCGAGCTTTCGCTCACGCCGGGCATGAACATCATGGACGGCTTCCTTACCAGCCACCTGGAGCGCACCTTCTACAAGCACGAGTCCGAGCTGATCCGTGAATACCTCGGTGCGCCCGACGACATCATCGACTGTCCCACCGAGGCGCAGCGCGTCCTCTTCGGCCCCACCCGCCGCCGCGTTCCCAAGATGCTCGATCTCACCAACCCCATTCTTTTGGGGCCGGTCCAGAACCAGGAACACTACATGCAGGGCGTGGTGGCGCGGAGAAACAACTTCGCCGAGCCCATTCTGGAATTTCTGGAAGCTGCGTACAAAGATTTCGGCGACCTTACCGGCCGCTACTACGGTCTGCTCTCGGAATACAAAACCCAAGACGCCGAGACAGTTTTCGTCTCCCTCGGCTCGGCAGCGGAAAACATTGAGGCCGCCGTCGATTATCTGCGCGCAACGCGCGGGGCAAGCGTGGGCTCGATCCATGTCAACGTCATCCGCCCATTCCCTGAGGCTGCCATCGTCGCCGCCCTGAAGGGCAAGAAGAACGTCATCATCCTCGAGCGCACCGACGAAGCTCTCGCCGGCGACAACCCGCTCGGCCGTGACATCCGCACCGCCGTTTCAAAGGCCATTCAAGGCACTGCCGGCGTGCCGTCGATCACTCTGCAGGAGGTTCCGCGCTTCTTCAACGGAAGCTATGGTCTCGGCTCGCGCGATTTCCGCCCCGAGCACATCATCGGCGCCTTCGAGTTCGCCACTGCTGGCCGTGCACGCACTGACGGTAAGACGGCCGCCGATGGCGCAAACTTCATCGTTCTCGGCATCGACCATCCCTATGCCGTCGTCGCCGATGAAACGCCCTCCCTGCTGCCCGAGGGTGCGGTCGCCGTCCGCTTCCACTCCATCGGCGGATGGGGCGCCATCACCACCGGCAAGAATCTGGGCGCCATCCTCGGCGACCTCAACGACTTGCTCTACGAGCGCGACGGATTGACCGACGAGCTTGGGCAACCCAAGGAAGTGATCCACGTCAGCGCCAACCCGAAGTACGGCTCGGAGAAGAAGGGCGCGCCGACCAGCTACTTCATGGTTGCTGCCAAGGAGCGCATCCGCGTCAACTGCGATCTGCGCCACGTCACCTGCGTCCTCTGCTGCGATCCCAAGGCCTTCACCCACACCAACCCCCTTGACGGCATTCAGGAAGGCGGCAGTCTGCTGTGGGAATCCGATGTAGACGGCGAGCGCGCCTGGGAGAATCTGCCCATCTGGGCCCGCAAGCAGATCATCGAGAAAAAGATTCGCGTCTTCACGCTGCCCGGCTTCGACATCGCGCGCAAGGCCACCGATCGCGCCGACCTGCAGCTCCGCATGCAGGGCAACGCCTTCCTGGGCGGCTTCTTCGCGGTCAGCAATCTCCTCAACGAGTTCAGCGTCACGCAGGAGCAGTATCGCGACGTCGTCTACAAGCAGTACGTGAAGAAGTTCGGTAAGCAGGGTGAGGCTGTCGTCCAGTCGAACATGGAAGTCATGATCCAGGGCTTCGAGCGCGTGAAGGAGATCAAGATCGGTGAGCTCGCCGCATCCGACCGCTCCAGCCTCCGCGGCCAGGCGCTTCTGCCCATTCTCGACGTCGAGCCGGAGTTCGCCGAAGTAGCTGCCGACAGCGGCTGCCGCGCCGGCGGATGCCGTTCGATTCCCACCCCTCCTGAACAGGGCGCCCGCACGCCGATCTCCACCGTCGCTGCATTCGATGCAGAGTTCCGCTCGCACTACGGCTACAACCAGCCGGCCACGCCGCTTTCGGCCATGGGCGTCATCGCTGCGGCCACCGGCGACACGGCGTCGAAGTACGTCGCCCGCCGCGAGACGCCGCTCTACATCCCCGAGAACTGCACGCAGTGCATGGAATGCATCTCGGTCTGCCCGGATACCGCGCTGCCCAACACCTCGCAGGACCTGGGTACGCTGCTCGGCACCGCCGTTACGCGCTACGTGGCCGACCAGACCGAGCGCCGCAAGCTGCTCGCCAAGCTGCCCGAAATCGAAAAGCTCGCCCGTGCGCGCATGCTGGCCGACATCAAGACCGGCACGCCGCTTCCGACGATCATTCGCGAAGTGACTGAGAGCGTGGACGGATTCTCGTCCGAAGCCAAAAAAGAATTCTTCTCGATCGTTGACAAGGTGCCGATGGCCTATCAGAAGGTCAATGCCATCTTCTCCTCGCCGGAGCGCAAAACGCCGGGCTCGGGCGGCATCTTCTCCATCTTCGTCAGCGATCTCTGCAAGGGCTGCGCCGCCTGCGTCACCGCCTGCGGCGATCACATGGCGCTCAAGATGGTGCAGGAGACTGAAGATGTGAACGCCGAGCACGAGAGCGGCACCGCCTTCCTCAATCTGCTGCCTGACACTTCGCAGAAGTACCTCGGTCTCTTCAGCGCCGCCAACCCGGCTGACTCGAAGACCGCCACGCTGCGCAACATGCTCATGGTGCGCACCAACTACGACGCGCTCGTCTCCGGTGACGGCGCCTGCGCGGGCTGCGGCGAAAAGTCCGTGCTGCGCTCCATCGCCGCGGTGACCGAGGCCTACATGCGCCCCGTCTTCCACGCCAAAAGCGACCGCTTCGTCGCCAAGGCAGGCGATCTCGAAAAGAACGGCGCGAAGCGCTTGGCTGCTCTCAAGGAGAGCAACCCAGCCGAGTACGCGCTGCTCCGCCAGACCGTCCAGCACATGGTCATGGGCCTGGGCGGCGAAGACGAGAAGGACACCAGGAAGCGCATCGCCGCATACGAAGCCGAGCACGGTGCCGTCACCGACGCGCAGCTCGTTGAAGCCATCGCCGCAGTGCTCTTGACCGAAGCCTTCAACCACAAGAACCTGCAGCCCATCGACGGCCGCCTGGCGAATGGCATGAGCGTGATGGCCATGGCTGCGCACACCGGTTGCAACACGGTGTATGGTTCAACCGCGCCCAACAACCCACATCCATATCCGTGGATGAACTCGCTCTTCCAGGACGGCATCACCGTGGGCTGGCTCATGGGCGAGAGCTTCATCGTCGATCACGCGCGCCGCTCTGTCATCCCCGAGCGTCTCGCCGACATCGTTCTCGGCGGCAAGGGCATCAGCGCCGAGCAGTACTATCACTTTACGCACTTCACCGACGCGCTCATGACCGACAAGGAGATCGTCGAGCTGCCCAAAGTCTGGGTAGTCGGCGGCGACGGCGGCATGGGCGACATCGGCTATCAGAACATGTCCAAAGTCATCCTGCAAAATCGGCCGAACGTGAAGGCGCTCATGCTCGACACGCAGGTCTACTCCAACACCGGCGGCCAGAACTCCGATTCCACCCCCATGCTCGGCGGCAACGACATGAACGTCTTCGGCACCGCCACGCAGGGCAAGAACACCGAGAAGAAAACCGTCGCAGAGACCTTCCTCGCCGGCCACGGTTCGCCCTTCGTCGCACAGGTCTCCATGGCCAACGCGCCGAAATTGTACCGGGCAATACTGGACGGGTTAGAGTATCGTGGAACGATGTTCCTGCAGGCCTTCACCACCTGCCAGCCGGAGCACGGCGTCGCCGACGATATGGCACTTCACCAGGCGCAGCGCGTCCGCGACTCTCGCGGCGTCCCCGAATTTGTCTTCGATCCACGCAAGGGCGAAAGCTACCAGGAAGCCCTCGACATCAAGGGCAACCCCTCGCCCGATCTCGACTGGTACGAAGCCCGTGCCAAGGACGGCACGGTCTCGCGCTACACGGTCGCGCACTGGTGCACCACGGAAGCGCGCTTCCGCAATCACCTGCGCAAGATCAAGCCCGACCAGGCGGCCAAGATGATCTCGCTTGAGAACATGCTGGTGCGCATCACGCAGCAGGATGTGGTCTACCGCTACTACCTGCTTCCGGAGCACCGCAGCTTCATCCCCGACTTCGGCGTCTACATCCAGTGGGAAGAGAACGGCAAGACCGAGTACCGCGCGCTCTCCCGCCAGCTGGTGATGTTCTGCGTGGAGCGCCGCAAGTCGTGGCGCATGCTGCAATCCAAGGCCGGCATCGTCAACCGCGAGTACCTCGCGCAGAAGGCGATCCTCGCCGACGTTACCGCCGGCAAGCTCAGCCAGGATGAGCTCTTCACCCGCGGTCACGAACTGGTCCGCGAGCGGATGGCCGGCGCCGTGCCGGCCAAGGCATAAGCTGCTTTGAAAGGGCACGGCTTCAGCCGTGCCAACGAGGCGGCAATAAAAAAGACAGGTGCGGGCTTCAGCCCGCACAATCACTGAGCGAATAACTATTCCCAACACTAAACGCGGACCGCAAGGTCCGCGTTTAGTGTTTTTCGGCGAACTCTCCGCATTAAGATGGACGGGTATGCACCGACGCCATTTTCTTATTGCTATCTTTTGCTTTACACTTACCGCCTTCGCCCAAACCCACCTCCCCATCACCGAGAAAATCGAATGGACTTGGACGAACCGGCCCGAAGTCCCGCAGCCCAACCTGCCCAACGTGCTCCTGGTCGGCGACTCGATCACCCGCGGCTACTATCCCGCCGTCTCCAAGGAACTCACCGGGGTCGCGAATGTCTACCTCTTCGCGACATCCTGCAGCAGCGGCGATCCGCGTCTTCCCGGCCAGCTCCACGACTACTTCGCCATGATGGGAGTCCGCTTCGCCGTCGTTCACTTCAACAACGGCATGCACGGCTGGAGCTACACTGAGCAGCAATACGCCGCCGGCCTGCCCGGCATGATCGCTGCGCTGCGCGACGGAGCGCCGCAGGCGAAGCTCATCTGGGCCGCGACGACGCCTGTGCTGCATGATTCGACCACAGGCGAGTTCACCAGTGCCCGTATCGACGAGCGCAATCGCCTTGCCGCAATCATTATGTCCAAAGAAAACATCCCCACAGACGACCAGCACGCACTGATGCTTCAGCACCAGGACATGCACAACGGCGACGTGCATTTTACTGAAGCAGGAAGCGCCATCCAGGCCGCGCAGGTCGCCCAAGCCATTCGCCGGGCGCTTCCCCGGCAATGACCCTGCGCTACCGCGTAAAGCTCACATAACTCCGCCCCGCATACAGCCGCCAGCCGCCCACGGAGTCGGCGACCACCTCGAGCGGCCGCGGCCGCTGCATTTCGGCGTCGTCGGAGGAGTTCACGGTGAACACTTCGTTCGCACCCACATCCGTCACCACAAATTTGTTGTCTGCAATAAAGCCGATGCCGTAGACGCCCGCGGGCAGGCTCTGTCCGGCAATCCGCAGCGGAACCTCGGTGATGAAGTAGCCCTGATACTTGGCTGCAATGCCGCTTGAGTAGCCGCTCGTGTCCACCAGCGTGGCCAGCACATAGTGCCCATCGGCAAACTTCACCCCGCCGGAGTTGCGCAACTGCGTAGGCGCCGACTGGCCGGCATAGTACACGCTCGCCGGAAGCAGCTTCTGCACGTCCGCCGGCTTCAGCACCGTGTCGCTGCCCTGTTGCGCCGCCATCCGCACCGGCACCATGATCGTGGCCACCGCCAGTGCTGCTGCCGATACAAACTTCCCCATCGCCCGCCAATGCATCGCGTCCATTCCTCCTTGAATTGAATCCGGTCAGGAGTATACCGCATCCGGGGCGCGAGAGTCGGTGATCTTATGGCAGATAGAGATCGACGTACTCGTTCACCGGCGTCTGCTCCAGCCGGCCGCGGTCGAGCGAGGCCGCAAGAATCCGCTGCTGCTGCTTTTCCGGAAATCGGCGGCGCAGATTGATCTTGAATTTTTCGATCAGCAGCGGCAGTCCCTCTTCCCGCCGTCGTCGATGCCCGATGGGATACTCGACGGTCTCTTCGATCAAACTTCCGTCATTTAATTCAACGACGAGTGTGTTCGCAATGGAGCGCTTTTCCGGATCGTGATAATCCGCGGTGAACGCAGGATTCTCGACACACTCCATCTTGGCGCGCAGTGCATCGATGCGCGGGCCAAGATCAGGATGGGCCGCTACGTCATCTTCGTAGTCGGCTGCGGTGAGCCGTCCGAAGAGCAGCGGAATAGCCACCATGTATTGCACGCAATGGTCGCGATCGGCAGGATTTGTCAGTGGACCGCGCTTGTCGATGATGCGCAAACAGGCCTCATGCGTGCGGATCGTAATGCGGCGAATCTCCGAAGCCGATTTACCGGCCGCTTGCAGCCGCGCGAACACCTTCATCGCCGCTTCCACCGCGGTCTGCGCATGAAATTCCGCCGGGTAGCTGATCTTGAACAGTACATTCTCCATGACGTACGAGCCGTACGCCCTCTGGAATTTGAACTCCTGCCCGCGAAACGACACATCGTAAAAGCCCCACGTCTTCGCCGTGAGCGCCGAAGGATAGCCCATCTCGCCCGCACGCGCCATCAGTGCGAGTCGAACAGCCCGGCTCGTCGCATCGCCCGCCGCCCAGCTCTTGCGCGAACCGGTATTCGGCGCGTGGCGATACGTGCGCAGGCTCTGCCCGTCGACCCACGCGAGTGATAGCGCGTTAATCGTCTGCTCGCGCGTGAGCCCGAGCAACTGGCTCACCACCGCCGTGGACGCGACCTTTACCAGCACCACATGATCGAATCCGACTTTGTTGAACGAGTTCTCGAGTGCAATACAGCCCTGAATCTCGTGCGCCTTGATCATGGCCGTTAACACATCCCGCATCAACAAAGGCGATTGACCCTCCGCAATCGCAGTACGCGAAAGCCAATCGGCCACGGCGAGAATTCCGCCCAAATTGTCTGACGGATGCCCCCACTCCGCTGCGAGCCATGTGTCATTGAAGTCGAGCCATCGAATCATTGCGCCGATATTGAATGCTGCCTGAACGGGATCGAGCTGATAACTCGTGCCCGGAACGCGCGCGCCATTCGGAACCACAGTGCCGGGAACAATCGGCCCCATCAGCTTGGTGCACGCCGGATATTCGAGCGCCTCCAGCCCGCAGCCCAGCGTATCCATCAGGCAGTGCTGCGCCGTGACATACGCACGCTCGCTCTCGACTTTGTAGTTCAGCGCATAATCGGCAATGTCCGTAAGAACCTTGTCCGGCGCCGGGCGTTCATTGCTGATGTGCGAAGACACGCAATCTCCTGTTTTTCTTAACCACAACCGCAGGTGCCCCACCCTTGCGATGTCTTTCTATCGCAAGGGTGGGAAGGCCCAACTCTCAATCGGCCATCTTCAACCCAGCCCAAACATGGGTGCCCCATCCTAGACGCGCTTTTTGCGTCTAGGGTGGGAAAGCACTATCCCCGCTCCTCGATCGGAACAAATTTCAAATTCCCCGGGCCCATGTAATTCGCCGACGGTCGAATGATCTTCCCATCCTGGCGCTGCTCGATCACGTGTGCGCTCCAGCCCGCGGTTCGCGCCATCACGAACAACGGTGTGAACAGGTCGACGGGAATCTCCATCAGGTGATAGGCCACCGCCGAAAACCAATCGAGATTCGGAAACATCTTCTTCGCATCGTGCATCGTCGTCTCAATGCGCTCTGCCACAGCGTAAAGACGCTTGCCCTCCACATCCACGGCCAATGTGCGCGCCGCCGCTTTGATGATGCTGTTGCGCGGGTCGGCGATGGTATACACCGGATGGCCGAAACCCATGATCACTTCGCGGTCGCCAACGCGGCGAAGAATATCCGCCTCCGCTTCATCGGGGGAGCGATACCGCTGCTGAATCACCAGCGCTACTTCGTTCGCGCCTCCATGCTTGGGGCCCTTCAGTGCGCCGATCGCTCCCGCAATGCACGAATAAACATCGGAACCCGTGCCGGCAATCACGCGCGCCGTAAAAGTGGATGCATTGAACTCGTGCTCCGCGTAAAGAATGAGCGACGCCTGCATCGCCGCAATCCACGCGGGGCTGGGAGCTTTCCCGTGCAGCAGGTGAAGAAAATGTTCCGCAATCGAATCGCCGCCCGCTTCCACATCAATACGCCGGCCGCCGTTGCGCGCGAACTGATGCCAGTAGACGAGCATTGACGGCAGCGACGCCAGCAGCCTATCCGCGATGACGCGAGCTCCGGCATCATTGTGGTCTGCGTCCTCAGGACACACGCAGCCCAGCACCGAGACCCCCGTGCGCAGCACATCCATCGGGTGCGCCGAGCCGGGCAACAGTTCGAGCGTCTGCTTCACTTGCGCAGGCAGTCCGCGCAAGCTGCGCAGCTGCGCCTTGTAAGTAGCAAGCTCCGTGCGAGTGGGCAGTTTGCCGTGCACCAGTAAGTGCGCCACCTCTTCAAACCCGCAGTGCGCCGCCAGGTCGGCAATGTCGTAGCCGCGATAATGCAGGTCGTTGCCGCTCTGCCCGACGGTGCAGATCGCGGTGTTGCCCGCCGGCGTGCCCGACAGGGCGACGGACTTTTTGGCTTTGAAAGTGGTTGAGGAATCTTCACTCATGCGAAATCTCCGAAGAGCCTTCAAAATAGTAGAAAAACAATGGCAGTGTCTACTTCGTTTCCTTACCTCTCGCAAACAGCTCGTCCAGCTTTCGCTCGTAGGCGTGGTAATCGAGATAACGATAAAGATCGGCGCGTGTCTGCATCAGCGGCACCACGCTCTTCTGCGTTCCCTCCGCGCGAATCGCCTCATATATTTTGAGCGCCGCGGCGTTCATCGCGCGGTACGCAGCGCAGCAATAAAGAATGATGTCCACACCCGCGGCCGCCAGTTCGTCGCGTGTAAAGAGCGGCGTCTGCCCGAACTCCGTGATGTTTGCAAGAATCGGCACGCCCACCGCCTTGCGGAACTCTGTGTACATCGAGGCTTCCGTCACCGCCTCGGCAAAGATCATGTCCGCGCCGGCAGCCACGTAAGCCTGCGCGCGTTCAATGGCCGCCGCAGGTCCTTCGCTCGCCAGCGCATCGGTCCTCGCCATGATCACAAAGTTCGCGTCGGTGCGCGCATCCACGGCTGCTTTGATCCGGTCGACCATTTCTTCCGCTGGCACAAGCTCCTTGCCGGGCCGGTGCCCGCAGCGCTTCGCGCTTACCTGGTCTTCAATATGCACCGCCGCAGCGCCGGCCTTGATCATCGAACGGATGGTGCGCGCAATGTTGAACGCGCCGCCCCAGCCCGTATCGATATCGACAAGCAGCGGCAGGGAAGTTGCATCGGTAATCCGCCGCACATCGATCAGAACATCTTCCATCGTGCTGATGCCCAGGTCCGGCAGTCCCAGCGAATTGGCCGCCACGCCGCCGCCGGAAAGATACAGCGCGCGAAAGCCGGTCGCCTCCGCCATCCGCGCTGTGTACGCGTTGATGGCGCCCGCCACCTGCAATGGCGTTTCTTCATTAACTGCAGCGCGAAAACGCGCACCGGGCGTCTCTGGAGTCATGCCTCGTCCTAACGCGCATCATAGCAGGCTGGTCACATTTATTTCCCGATGCGTGGTGCGCGGTGCGACAATCATCGCGTCAGGGGCGTCCCGTCTGATCGGCCTCTGCCCGGAGGAGAAACGCACCATGAAACGTCTGTTCATCTGTACGGGCCTTCTGCTCGGCGCCGTGAGTCTTTTTGCGCAGCAAAAACCACCTGCCAGCCCGCCGGCCAAGGAGTCGGCGACCATCGGCGGCAAGCAGATCACAATTACCTACAGCTCCCCCCGCGTGAACGGCCGCGCAGGTCATATCTTTACGCCCGATGGCCTGATCCACAGCAAGGAGAAGCACTATCCCGTCTGGCGCGCGGGCGCCAACTCCGCCACCACGCTGCATACTGACGCTGACCTGACCATCGGCGACCTCAACGTGCCGGCCGGCACCTACACCTTGTTCGTCGATATCTCTGACCCATCCGCCTGGCAGCTCATCGTGAACAAGCAGACCGGAGAATGGGGGCTCGCCTATGACGCTTCGCAAGACTTGGGCAAAACCAGGATGACCAACACCGCGCCTTCCTCCCCGGTAGAAGACCTGAAGTACACGCTCACCGATGACGGAGGCGGCAAGGGCTCGCTGACCTTGGCCTGGGAAAATGTCAGCGCGTCGGTCCCCATCGAGGTGCATTGAGACGCCGGAACACGCAGGGCGGCAGCTTCCCTGGAGGAATTTGCCGCCTTCCCGTTACAATGGAGAGGTAATGATTTCACGCGAAATCAGCGACTGTTTCTGGTTGGACCCTGAGCGGCGCGGCCCCTCTCTGTTGAGCGCGTCAGTTTGCGGGGCCGTAGCTGCAACGCGCAGGCTCTCTGGTTTTGCGATGTTGCCGAAGGGGTAACGAACTTGCCGTTGTATGCGTACCGCTGCACCCAGTGCGGCAATCGATTCGAAAAAATTCAAAGTTTCAGCGCTGAGCCGGAAAAGACGTGCCCCAAATGCGGCGGCCCGGTCGAGCGGCCTCTTACCGCACCCGGACTGCAGTTCAAGGGTGCCGGCTGGTATGTAAACGACTACGCGCCGAAAAGCAGCGCGCCCTCCTCCGATTCGGCGTCTTCTGAGACGAAGTCCGATGCCAAGCCGGCCGACAAACCAGCCGCAAAACCCGTCGGCGGCGATAGCAGCTCCAACCCTGCTTCCTCCACGCCCGCTGCTACCTCAGGTTCCACCACCACCTGACTCCCGCGATACGATAAGGGAGACTTTGCACCGCAGGGCTCCCGCATGAAGCCAAATCCAGTCTCCGCGAATTCGGAGCGGGTTGTACCGGCCATCTCTCCATCGCAGCGAGCGGTGCGCATTCTTGCGGCCGCTGCTCCTGTTTTCATCGCAGCGGGCCTTGCGGCCAGCTTCCTGCGTACTCAGCCTCAGATCGCCATCGGCCTGCGCTGGTTCGGCTTCGTTCTCTTCGTGCCATTCGCTGTGCAGCGCCGCTCATTGCTGCTATGGACCTTCTTCGCCATGGCCGTCGGCGCGGTGCTGGGCGTGGACGCGCCCCATTTTGCCGCCAGCATCCGTTTCTTTGGCGACCTGTTTCTGCGCCTCGTCCGCATGATCGTTGCGCCGCTCATCTTCGGCGGCATCGTCACCGGCATCGCCGGCCACGGCGAGCTGCGCGGCGTGGGCCGTGTGGGACTCAAGGCCCTCATCTTCTTTGAAGTCGTTACGACCTGCGGTCTTCTGCTGGGCCTCGTTGCCATGAACCTCTCGCGCGCGGGCGTCGGCGTTGCGCTGCCTGCCGCTGCCAATGCGCCTGCCTCGTCTGCGCCCTCTGAAACATGGCAGCAGATTGTGCTCAATATCTTTCCGGAAAATATTGCGCAGGCCGTCGCGCAGAATCAGGTGCTGCAGGTGGCCGTCTTCGCATTGCTCTTCGGCATTGCGCTGGCCAAACTGCCCGCTCCCCGCCGCGCGCCCCTCGTCGATGTGCTGCAGTCGCTCACCGAGACCATGTTCCGCATGACCCGCATCATCATGTTGCTTGCGCCGCTAGCCGCCGGCGCGGCTCTGGCCTACACGGTCGGCACCATGGGCCTTGCCACGCTGTTGCCGCTCATCAAGCTCGTCGCCACATA
>JASHVE010000076.1 GCA_030039675.1 Acidobacteriaceae bacterium
GAATGAAAGTCTTTTCTGCCGCGGTCATGAGCCCAGCGCTGTGCAGGAGAAGCGACTTGAAGTGAATCGGGTAGCTTGGCAGATAGAAGATGGCTAGAAACAGGGTGAGCAGGTTAGGTGGGCAAGGCACCGCAATCTCGGGATCCCGGCCGACGACAAGAGTGTCACTGTGATGGCGGTTATGGCTCCACCGCCAGAGTACGGATTCGCGGAGGCACATGAATGAGGCGATCTCATAGAGCGCATTGTTCATCCAGTCGGTTTTAAATGCGGTGCCGTGGCCGGCCTCATGCCAGCGGGAATCGGAGGAGGTGCCGTAAATCACGCAATAGACTAGGTAGGGAAGGATAAACCAGTAAGAATGTCTGAGGGTATAGGCGACGAAACCGCTGCCGAGAAGGAGTGCGAACCACAGAATGGTGTCGCGAACGGCGGGGCCATCGCGCCGCACCAGAAGCTGGCGCATGGTATCGCGCGGAACGGGGCACTGATACCAATCAGCTTCGGCGAGCCCCATCTCGACTGCCAGCGCCGCATTCACACCGGTCAAACTGTAGTCGTGGGGAATCGGGTTTTCAAGAACGGCTGCATTGTGGCTCATAGTTGCCTTGTTCCTCCGATTGAAGCGCAGTCTGCATTCTGCCGCGATCTGCTTATTGTTGTTCCCGCAGAGCTGATTGAAAAAGCGTATGCTGTCGCGTGGCGCTGCCTCTCACCGGGACGAAGCAGGATGTCTTTGCGTAGCGCGGCATTCGCTGCATCGGCATAGCCCTGACACTCCAAGCACAGACCGGCATAGGGCCCGTACGCTACGCCGGACTTGCCGCTGCAGGTGCCGCTGAGGCGGCTTCCGGTATAAAGCTGCAGATAGTTTTCGGTTGTTGATACGGTCATCACACGCCCGCTGGTTAGCTCTTCAAGGCGTGCGGCCAGAGCGAGTTCATGCGCCGGGTGCTTCGGCAGCATGTAGAGATCGCCGTGATTTCGGAACAGTTCTGGAATCACGTCGCCAAGCCGCCGAGCCATGTGAAAATCATTCCCCTGCCCAGCCACCAATTCCAATCTACCGGTCAGCGTTAGATCCTCGCCGGCAGGAACATATTTGCTCGCGAATATCTCCAGCCGGTGATCGGCGATCGATCCTGAAGCCTCCCCGGCAAGGTTGAACAAAGAGTGATTCGTAAGGCACAACGGAGTGGTCCGGTCTGCGGTTGCCTCTGTTTCAATAAGAAACACGTTGTCGTTGGTCACGGTGTATGTGACCGAAACCTCAATATTTCCGGGGTAGCCTTCCTCACCATCGGGGCTGCGATACGCAAGCCGCAACGAGGGCGCGCCATCCGCTCGCTCCAGCGGAGTTGCGCCCCAAACGCGCTTATCGAACCCGCAAACGCCCCCATGTACATGATTTGGCGCCTCATTGCGCGCAAGCTGATAGGTCTTTCCATCGATCGTGAAAGCGGCGTCCGTGATGCGGCCGGCCACGCGGCCGATAATAGCACCGAAGTAGGGATTGCCGGCCAGATAAGAATCAAGATCGCTCAGGCCCAGCACAACGTCGTCGATTTTGCCGTCAAATCCAGGCGCAAGCAACCGCGTAACGATCCCTCCATAAGTGATCGTTTCCAGCACCAAGCCGCCATTGCCAGTGAGGGTCCATGCCTCGACTCTGCGCGCCTCATTCGTTGCGCCGCCAGGGATGACTCCGTACGTCCTGGAGCTAATCGGGGAAACCATGCCACTGAAACCTGCCCATTTTCAAATTAAACCCCAATGCGCGTCTGTCGTGTTCTCGAGACGCGTCCAGGAGTTAGGTCTAATCGGCCTCAATCGCTTTACTCTTGAGACGTTCCTCATCACTTCAAATTCGTAAGGTCCACGGCACAGCTGCGATGCCGACTTCCAGCGCTGTTTGCAGAGCGAAAGTTGCCGGGAACCGGCCGCTTGGTTGTCATAATTGCCGTCACAACGATCCAAAGGCAACAGTGCGATTCCGGGTCTCATCTCCGAAGATCCCATTCAAATCGGCCGTGAGTATCCCTGATGTTGAATTGTTTCGAGCAGATTTGTAAGCTTGGCCACAATCTCAGGGTTTTCCTGATACACATTGTCCATTTCGTATGGATCAATCGCGAGATTGTAGAGTTGCCCTTTCGGACCGCCTGGCATCGGATCAACGTGTTCTGGCTCGGAGCTCCAGCCTCCTGACCCTAATCCCATTGCCAGCTTCCAATTTCCTTCCCGAATGCCAAACATGCCGTCCCAGGCGTGATGCACCACTGAAGTGCGTATAGGGGTCTTGCTTTGCTTAAGCAAGACAGGTAATTGGTTGAGACTGTCTTCTGCAGCATCCGGTGGAAGTTTTGTTCCGATGATTGCTGCTGTCGTGGCCATAAAATCAGACGTGCAGCCAAGCTCATTGGCGACCGAGCCGGCGGGAATGTGCCCCGGCCAGCGCACAATGAATGGAATACGGTGGCCGCCATCCCATATGTCCGCTTTCTCTCCCCGCCAATTTGCATTGGCCCGGTGTTCGTACTGGCACATGTCCGCGAGCCGCCAATCGGCCCCGTGATCGGTGGTAAAAATGATCAGCGTGTTGTCTTCCATTCCGCATTCCGATACCGCAGCCATAACCTTTCCCAGCATGTCGTCCACTTCCACAACAAAATCGCCATATCTGCCAGCTTTGGATTTGCCCTTGTATTCAGGGAGTGGTACCCACGGTTCGTGGGGCGACGGCAGCGCGAAATAGAGAAAGAAAGGTTGATCTGGACTGGCCGAACGATCATGGATAATACTCACGGCTTTTCTTGTGAGCGTTGGCAGTACCTGATCTATTTCAAAATCTGGAGCAATAGGACCTGAATCCCAGATTACCCCGCGCGGAGGCTCTTTCTGCTCCTGGATAAATTTGGTTGCCGGCTCAACTACATGATCGTTTTCGAAATAGAGATACGGCGCCATGTTAAGCGATGCTGGAATCCCGAAATAGTAATCAAATCCGTGATCGATGGGATTGGGGCGTAGCGGCTTCGAAAAATCTATCGGCTTTTCATATCGGTTTGCATACTTGTTCCACTCCGGTGTCGCGTTCGCCGAAGCGCTGCCTAAACCGAGATGCCATTTCCCCACTCCAGCGGCGTAATAGCCATCTGCTTTCAACATTGATGCGACGGTCATGCGTTCCGGCTCAATAAGGTCAGCGGAGTAGCTGTTTAATACGCCGGTTTTCAAATCTGTGCGCCAGCAATAGCGCCCGGTAAGAACGCTGTAACGGGCCGGAGTGCAAACCGCGGAAGAAGAGTGCATGTCGGTCCAACGCATTCCTTGGCTGGCAAGGCGATTGGCATTCGGTGTCGGAATCGCAGAGCGTGAGTTATAGCAACCTAGATCGCCCCAGCCCAAGTCATCGCAAATAACGAAAATGATGTTGGGCTTCTGCGAGCGATCCGTCTTAGCTAACGCTGGCAAGTTGGAAACAGCGGACAACGCCGCCAGTCCGGAACAAAACTCTCGACGGTTTACCTGGTGCATTTCAAAAGCTCCTAATAGTTAGGTCAAAGGCAGTCTCGCACGTTGCGATTCACATAGTCGCAGAAGAGAACTTTATGCGACGAGGGCGGATGATCATTGTTCTCTAGCCTTTTCTGCACGGCGGAAAGGCGCAACCTTTTCACCGTGATGCTAGTTTTGCGCAACTGCTTGCGTAAGGAGGATTATAAGCACAGAATTCCAACTTTGTCGATTAGAAAAAGAGCGGGCGCAATTCGCGTCAGCGTAAGGCGCCGTAACTCCCAGAATTGGTTGTATTAATTCCTCCGGGTGATGAGGCCGGCGTGGCGGAATTGTCTAGTCGAGAGCACGCCGAGGCCACGAGAGCCAAGGCAGTAATCTCACCCAGATACCGCTGCACGATGCAATGCAAGTACGACAAGGACGCCTAAAACCAAAGCAATCGCATTGGACGCCGATTCAGCAAGTGAAAGTATCTCCGTAGGCTCGCCACGCGCCGCGAAGGATGTAATACCTGCTTCAAGACCCCGGCCGCAATTGCTTGCGCGTGGATCGACCCTCAGGAGAACCCCGCTCGAGAGGCCTGTTGCGGCTCTCCAACTCGCTTGTAGACCCCAACTTTTACGGAATCTCGCAATTTGCTCTTGAAATATAAGGCTAAGCGGTACCCGACTCCGGCGTTTTCATAATCTGCGGAAAGGGGGCACCAGGATTTAATTCAACCAGGATTTAATTCACTAATTCCCGCAAACGGCTCTTTTTTTGCTTGACAGGCCGATAAAAGAGAGGTACTTTGCGTTTTGCGCAAGCACTTGCGTAAATGATGGCAATTTGCGAATACCAGGCGGGGTCTCGAATATGCGACGCGCACTTTCGATCTGCTGCAGAAGTTCGCCGCAGATACATTGCATCGCGGATAGCCTGGGACTCAGCCGCAGGAAACCATTTGAGTTGATCCAGACATGCATGATCTAGGCGCAACAGTATCTTCCCACTTTGCAAAAAGGGATATGGAAAAATGATCCTCCGCCCTCGCCGCATAAGGTTGTCTCCACTGACCCGACGACAGGCAATTCAAGGCACACTTGCTCTGACCGCGTCCTCGCTCTTGCCAGGTTGCGGAGGGTTGACTTCTATCGGTTCCGCCGGCTCTTCTCCCACCAATCCGGGCAACCCCCAACCTGCGCCATCCGGCAACATCACAGATCCACAGCTCACCGTCAGCGGGCCAACAGGATGTCCATCGGTCCTGCCTTTGCCGGACTCTCCTATGAGAAGAACTCTCTCTATGAAAATCCCAACTACCTCTTCCAAGCGAGCAACGCCAATCTCATCGCTCTTTTCCAACTCCTCGGCCCCAGCATTTTGCGCCTTGGCGGCAGCTCAGTAGACCATAACGTCTGGGTTGGTCCCGGCGGCTATGGCTATGTCAGCGCCAGTGAGAATCTCAATACCGGCCAAACCCCGGGTGCAATTGCTACCAGGGATGTCGACAATCTTTTCGAGTTCGTGGCAAAGACTGGCTGGAAGTGCCTCTATGGAATCAACCTCGGGTGCGCTGGCCCAATCCCCGCAACCAACGGGATCGGGCCTAACTTCACCCCCCCTCCAGCCACCACATCCGAATACGCCGCTGCGGAGATTGCCTACGTGGTTGATTACTACAGTGACCTTCTCTTTGGCTTCGAGATCGGCAACGAGCCCAACCTTTATGGAAGCTCATTTTGGTATGGAAACACCTGGAACTTCGACACCTTCGAGTCGCCGACGACGCCCATCGGCATCTGGGACACGTTCTACAACGCAATCGTGGAGCAAACTCCTGCCGCCATACCCTTCTGCACGGGTCCGGCCACCGCCGACGGCGAGGAGGACAATTGGACCGTCACCTTCGGCCAGAACGTGACTAAAAGCAAGATCTTTCTCCTAACAGACCACTACTATCGTAAGCTCGCCTTCGCAGGGGAAGTTGACGGAGACCCAGCTTCAGCCAATGCCGCCAATCTGGTCACGCCGGATTCAACGCTTACCGGGACCGTCCTCCCAGAACTCTACGCCGGCTGTTATACGGGCTATAACAGCAAGCCTCCAATCGGCGTTCCCTTCCGTATCTCCGAGTGCAACTCCTACCCCCACGCAGAGGCCAGCAGCGCCAGCAACTGCTACGCCTCCACGCTCTGGGTCATCGATTTCCTCTTTAACCTCGCGCAAGGCGGATCGACCGGGGCAAACTTTCATGGCGGCAGCGACCTGATCTACGCCCCCATTCAGGACTCCGGTGGTGCCGTCACTTCTGTGCAGCCAGAGTACTACGGCATTCTCCTGTTCACGCTCGCCGGCCAGGGCCCGCTCTACACCATAAGCCAAATCAGCGGCTATAACGTCACCGCTTATGCAGTTTTCTCATCGCCCGGCCTCAACGTCGTGGTCGTGAACAAGGACAGCGCAAACTCCTTCGATATCACGATCGACCTCCCGTCAAACATGATTGCTGTCTCCGCCGTGTACATCACAGTGACTCAGTCATCCGATGGTGGTGGACCCAGCCTCACCGCAACGGACGGCGTCACTATTCAGGGCGCAACCATCTCCAATAGCTGCGAATTCGTGATAGACGGCACCTCCTATCCCAACCTGCCCACGGGCACCCCTTTGAGTGTGAACACCGAAAGCAACTCCACAGATACCTGCGTCGTACAGCCTCTCAGCGCGGTCCTCATTCAGATCACGCTCGCCCCCCCCTCAGGATTGGTGGAATGATGCACACAAACAGCAGAGGCAAAATCTTCCAAAGCACTCCGGGTTTCATTCGCACGTTCTCGAAAAGGAGCATTTCCATGGAGCTACTCCTTCTCATCCGTCGCAGCGCCTGTTTGCTGGTGGCGGCGGTTATGGCCTTCATCTCCGGCTGCACGGTCCCGTCCGGCGCACTCTTCACGTCTTCGCCGGCCACGCAAACCAAACTTGTAGGACGGGTGATGGGCGGAGCGGTGCCGATGGTCGGCACCACAGTCACGCTTTACGCCTCCGTCCAAAGCACGGGCACCTCCGACTATGGATACTATTTGTATTCGGGAACTCCCAATGCGCTGAACACCGCGACCACCGACGCCAACGGCGACTTCGGCACAACGGACTCTTCCTGGGAGTACTCGTCCGTCTCGTGCACCCCGGGCCAGGTTGTTTACCTCACCGCGGTCAGTGGCACCGCCAGCGGAAAGTCGGAGACGAATCCCAACGTAGTGCTCGCAGCCGTGATGGGCATCGCTGCTGATTCGGCGTGTGACCTCTATACGTCGCAGTCGCAGTGCGTCTCGGGGCAGTCATGCAAGACGACATCCCTGGACAATGCCACTACCCTCATTAACGAAGTCACAACGGTGGCCACGGCCTACGCGTTCAGCAGCTTCCTCGATCTGACCGGAACCAACGGCGATGTGGTGAATATTGCCGCGTCGGCCAATAACTCCTATTTTCTCAACTACACCGATTCGACCAACGACGTCCCTACGAGTTCGTGCACCGATTCGGGTTGCGCTGTAACCACTGCCTCCGGCCTGCAACATGCGTTTTATAACTATCTGAACCTGGTCACCCCGGCCACCAGCCAGGCCAACGCGACCCCGCCCCTAAACGCTCAAGCCATCGCGCCTCAGGCCGTGGTGAATTCCATCGCCAACGCTCTGCAATATTGTACAAACTCCACCCCGAATACTGAGAACGACGTCGACACACCAGACGACGGCACGCCTTGCGGCAGCCTCTACGAGTACACGCCCAGCCAAGGGCAAGATGCGAACAGCTCCACCCGTGTTGCCACCTCAATCCTGGGCGCGGCGCTTAACCTGGCCCGAAATCCCTATGGCTTAGGGACGACCGGGACGCCAGGGGGCAGCGTCGCCGGTTTCTGGGACCTCATCCCGGGCACCGGTTCAGCTCCTTATCTGCCTGAGCTCTCCGAGCAGCCCAACGATTGGACATTGGCCATCGCCTATCCTGTCCCGGTGAATCCCGTCGGCGGCCAAGGTTTCCCGTTTATGCTGGCGCTTGACGCCGACGACAACGTCTACGTCACCAGCCCTGAGAACGATCCCTGGCTGCCGCAGGCTGAGGGGACCGGCAGCAGCGCCCCTGTATATACTACGGTCAGTTCAGAAAGCGCCTGCCTCTTCGGCTGGACCAGTTACGGCGCCTTCCGCCCGACGATGACTCAGTTCAGGGGAACCGCAGACGACGCCTATCAAAACAATCCCGGCAACAACGTCGGCCCAAAGGCGGGCTATGAGGGTTCCGGCGGCTTGAGCACTTCCTCCACTTGGTTCTGCTCCGGGGCGCAGAATAGCACTGCTGCCGTCGGCAGCTACACCGGCGAAGCCTACTTTCTCACCACACTGGCCGCGGACAACGCCGGCAATCTCTTTGTCGCCAACTACGGGAACCCTGGCGCAAGTAGTGCTGGCAGCGAAGGAATCATCGAGATCAACGTTAACCCAACAATTTCCACCCCGGTTGGAACCTATGAAAACTCATTCGCGGTCCAGGAGACCGGAAGCACGTACAACCCGCCCACCGGCATTGCCGTAGACAAATTCAATAATGTTTGGTACGGCGTGAATACCAGCGCCACCACGAATCTCCAAGCGCTCAACCCAGCGGTCAGCGGCAATTATCTCACCATAGACGATGGGACGGCGGATGCTTTCGGAGACAATACCAGCCGCGGGATGGCGTTCGACAGCTCGGGGAACCTCTGGGTCAGCTCGTACGGGGGAACTGCCGTCGCCTCGCCCGACTACGGGCTGGGCGGCATCGAACTCAAGGGTCAAATCAATGGGTTTCCCATTCAGGGCACGCAAACCTCCACACCCGATAACTATGCGATAGCGACGACAGGGGCCCCGAAACAGATCAGGGTCAGCGTGGGCGGCGGCAGCACCGTCACCAACACCAACCAGCCCGGCGACTATGGCGTAGCTGTCGACCACTCCGGAAACGTCTGGACCACTGCTGGCGGCACGAATGCCTGTGGCAACGCCCAGGGCGCGAACGACCAGAGTTGTGTGAATTTTCAGTCCCTCGGCTCAAGCTATAACCTCGGCTTAACGGAGTGCCTGCCGACGACAACGGACGACCTGGTCACTGGCGCGAATTGCAGCGAAATATCAGCGCTCTCCAACGGCCTTGGGGACACCACCGCAAACAACCCCACCGCAATGTCGCCGAAGTTTCTTGAGGTCGACGGCGACGGGGTGGTCTGGGTCATGGACAGTTATAACGTGGGCGTGGACGCCTTTGCCTCCGGTGTCGGCACCAACGGAACCCTCATCTCTGAGTCCACCGGCTTCACGCCCTGCCTTAATGTGTACTACAGCACCAACACCGATGCTTGCACCTACCCAGATTCCTCCTCAAGCCCCAAGGGCATCGTGGTAGACAGCACCGGCTCGGTATGGTACACCACACCGGACTTCACCACCTCCAACACCAACGCCAACATGCTCATCCAGATCGTTGGAACGGGCACCGCGACCTGGCCGCTGCTGGCGGCGCAAAAGCCCGGCGAGATGCCGTAAGCACGCAGCGGCCTTGCGCAAAGGCGGCGGCTTTCCTTTTGAGAGCCGCCGTCACTTTTTCTTGAAGACAAACCATCCCGCTGCGGCGATGCGCAGGCGAAATTACAAACATCCATGGCGACTCAGAAAACGGATCTTTTGCGGATTTCTTTCTATCTTGCAGCCGCGGCGCTCTTGTGCGCCGCGGCCGGTTGCGGCGGAACGCTTAACGCAAGCAATGCCGTGAGCCCTCCCAAGAGCGGCTGCAACGCCAGCACCACCAGCGGACCGGGAACGGCCACTTGCCCGGCAAGAACCCCGGTTGCGGGGGTATCGTTTACCGGCAAGGTATCGGCCGGCATGCAGCCAGTAGCGGGAGCAAGCGTTCAGCTTTATGCCGCAGGCATCACCGGGAACGGATCGGCTGCGGCAGCGTTGCTGGCTGCATCTGTGACGACCGGCGCCAACGGCGGCTTCACGATTCCCGGCGGATATACCTGTCCCTCGGCGCAGACCCCCGTCTATCTGCTATCCAAAGGCGGCCAGCCTGGCTCCGCGTCCGCCGCCAATGCGTCGTTGTGGCTGATGACCGCGCTTGGCGAATGCGGTGCAATCGGCGCTGGCAACACCTATTTCGTCAACGAGGCGACTACGGTGGCTTCCGTGTGGGCGCTGGCTCCATTTATGTCAAGCGGCGGAAACGCCGGCGCGAGCTGCACCAACACCGCGGGCCTAGACAATGCCTTCGCGACTGCTCAGAACCTGGTGAATATCAGTACAGGCACGTCGCCGGGAGCCGCAATTCCATCCACGCTGGCTGTGCCATCGAGCAAACTGAATACGCTGGCCAACGCTTTGACTGCGTGCACCGCATCCAGCGGCGGCAGCGGGTGCCCGGCACTTTTCAATGCAGCCGTTTCCGGCGACACCGTGCCCGGAAACACCCTTGACGCGGCACTGAACATCGCGCGCGCCCCCGCCAACAACGTGGCGGCCATCTACGCCTTGGCTTCAGGCAGCAGCCTTTTCTCGCCGGCTCTCTCCGCCCAGCCCCCGGATTGGATGCTCGCGAACACTGTTACGGGTGGCGGCATGTCGATGCCAAGCTCGCTGGGCGTGGCGGCAACGGGAAACATTTGGGTTGCGAGTTACAACGATGCTGTTTCGGAATTCCTGCCCAGCGGTGCGGCGGTCTTTTCTACCGGCATTACCGGCAACGGCATCAACCAGTCCTTCGCTATGGCCTTGGACATCGAAGACAATGTTTGGATTGCCAACGAGCAAACCACCCCGAGCGTGGGGACGGGCACAGTGACCGAGCTGAATTCCTCAGGCCTGGCGCTGGCAACAGGATTGACCTCTGGAGGAATCTTCTTTCCGGCAGCGGTGGCTGCCGACAGCAATGGCAACGTGTGGGTCGTGGATTATGGTGACTCGAGGGTGACGCTGTTAAGTCCGTCGGGCGCGGCAATTTCCAGCGCCCCCGGCTGGGGCGGGACCGCGCTCAATTTTCCCGTGGCACTGGCGGTTGATTCCAACCATAACGCCTGGGTAGCGAATCAGTCGAGCACAACGTCCATCACTGAGATCTCCGCGGATGGCTCCCAGGTTACCAACTACGACTGCGATTGTAACGGAGCGTCAGGCATTGCCACTGACGAGAACAACAATGTCTGGATAGCGAATTACTACGGCAACAGCGTGAGCGAAGTGAACAGCTGCGGCACTGTTTTGCTGGATGCGGCCACTGGCGGCGGCATCAATCACCCCCAGGGAACCGCAATCGACGGCGCAGGAACGGCCTGGGTGGCCAATTATCGCGGAAACTCGCTCTCCGAAATCAGCGGATCGTCCAGTTCCACGCCGGGAACCTTCCTTTCGCCATCGAGCGGCTTTGGCGCCGATGCTTCCCTGCTTGAGCCCTTCGGGTTGGCCATCGATGCCAGCGGAAGCATCTGGGTTTCGAATGAGGGAAACGATACGCTCACGCAATTCATCGGCGCAGCAGCACCAGTGAAACCGCCGTTGGCCGGCCCGCCGCAATTGCCATAATCGAGCGGAATCGGTCCTCCGCAGAAATAGTCTGCGAGTGTCCGCAGTTGCTGTATCTCGAAGCCTCGAAAACTGAGTCGACGCGACCAGCAGGGAGCGGCGACTCTGAATGGCGCTCAACAGGACCACCTACTCTGGTCTTGTCTCCGGCGAAATCGGAGGAAATTCCAATCGGACTACCGTTGATGACTCTTTCATATAGGCGATGTCCCGGGGATCTCGCAGGCTAGCCAGAGGTGCATTAAAATCGCTCACAATCGCATATCTTCCAAGGCGATGTTCTTTGTCTCTGGGTAGATCAATAGTACAACAACAAAAAATACCAGCATCATAACGGCGAAGAATACAAAAGGCGAAGCGCTGGAGCGCGCCGCAAATACTGGGAAAAGAGCCGAAATAATCGAACTCAAGACCCAATGCGTAAGGCTGCCGAGGCTTTGGCCTTTCGCGCGCACGCCGTTTGGGAACACTTCGCTGATGTACACCCAGACCACCATACCGAGGGAGAACGCGAACGAAGCTACGTAAGCGATCAGGAGCCATACCAACAACTCGCGGTGTTGCTGAGTGTAAAAAATCACGGCGATACCGCTGAGGGTGGCTGCCATTCCTACAGAACCAATGAGCAATAGCGTCTTACGTCCAAATCTGTCGATCATAACCATCGCCAGGATGGTAAAAACCAGATTGGTTGCACCGATAACGACAGTCTGGAGACCTCCGGTTAAGTAATTCGATCCTGCCGCTGAGAAGATACTATTGATGTAGTAAAGGACTGCGTTAATGCCCGAGAACTGAGAGAACGCCGCGACCGAAATTGCAAGAAAGATTGGCATTCGGTGAACCCGCGAAAATAGCTTCTCACCGGAGAGCTGGCGTTCTCTCTCCAAGGATTCAATGATCGTCTTCAGTTCTTTATCCGGATCGGCTTCGCCAATCCTTGCCAGGACCGTGCGCGCTTCGTTATATCTTGCCTTTTCCGCAAGCCAACGAGGGCTGCGAGGAATGGCAAAGAGCAGGGCCAGGAATATCGCAGCGGGGATAGCCAGCATTGCAAGCTCCCACCTCCATTCATTAGTCCCTAGATTTCGAAGTGACACGAGATAGTTGGAAAGATATGCCAGCAGGATGCCGAGAACAATATTGAACTGAAAGAGCCCTACCATCCTTCCTCGCAAGTTGGCTGGCGAAATTTCTGCGATGTAGATGGGGCCAAGAACGGAAGACGCACCAATACCAATACCGCCAACGATGCGGGCTATCAGCAGTATGTGCCAGCTCCATGCCAAACAGCATCCAAACGCCGAGATCAGGTAAAGCACAGCCGTCAATCGGAGGCTGTCGCGGCGACCGAGATGCTGGCTCACATAGCCCGCTACCAAGGCGCCGATAATTGTACCCAATAAAGCGCTCGATACGGTGATACCGAGTTTCGCTGGAGTTAGACCAAAGGTTTCTATAAGCGAACGTATAGCGCCGGCGATTACCGAAGTATCAAAGCCAAAAAGAAGGCCGCCTAATGCAGCGACCAGCGCGCTCAAGATGAGCGCCGCGGTAATTCTCGCCTTTACCATCGATGGATCGGCGTTTGATTGGCTCTCGGCCCGAATTTTTACTTCGATCGACATCGAGTTAATACCTCAGTGACATCCTTGATGTGCCTTTGCGAACGGTTTTCAGGAACTACGCTAAGTCGAAGCTGCGGAACACCCCACGGTGGCGGCGAGCCGGAATTACGAGACCCGGGCCACCCGCCCTACGGGCGGAAGAGATCCTGCATCACAAAACGATTTTCGCGTGCAACCGGATTAACCAGAGCGACGGGATCGCTGGACAGCGACTCGGCAAGAATGCCCACGTCTCCTTTCAGTTGCTTCCTCCAGATAAGGTCGTATTGAAAGTCCATCACCCCGTTGCTGTTGGCATCGTAGTTCGTCGCCCAAGTATTGTTGAATACCATCGATAAGAGGCGGTTGGTTTGATCCGGGGCGGCTTGAATGCGGGACCAGACATTCGGAGCGCCTAGAGAAAGGATCGGGGCGTCCCGGCTAACCCACAGCCAATGACCTTCGAGCGCGGAGTAATGCGCCCAGCCGTCAATTGCGAAATAATCCATGCAGGTGCCCGGTATCTGGTCCTTATAGGGCACGAACGGCATTCCTCCCTCGCTCAGTTGCGGCAGGAGATCCTTGGCAGTAGGCAGCTCGAATGAAAGATAGTAGATCTGCGGATCGTCGGACGATAATCTGTCGAACCTGACATCGATGCGGGCGCGCGGTTCCTCTTTCCATACCTCCAGCCGACGGACGAGCCATTTCATAGCGGGATGTGAAAGTTCTTGGGTGTAAACGATGGTGTGCGCGGTTTCTTCGATTTTGACGGGCCCGGCGACTACCGCCGGTATCTCTTCGAGCAAGCTGCGTTGCAACTCGCGGCGCTTGGTTGCATCCTTGGTGGCGGCCAGGGCCGCGATTGCCTCCAAGGGAGTCGGAGATTTTATCCGCACAGAAAAGAAGTCGCCCATGGCTCCTTGAAACAGAGGTTTGCTCATTCCCGGCCATTGCAGAGAGGTGGGCCAGCCATGCTCGTCGAGCTGCGCCGTAAATCGGATGGGAGCAGCCGGATGAGCCGCCGGCTTGGTTGCTTCGAGTTCGAAGACCCGGGCCGAGTTGGCACCCAAATCGTCCACCCAGAAGCGCGCCATCTGTCGCGGAAAGTCGTCAATAAAGGGAATCGGTGGGTAAGCCAAGGGGCGCTTCGGAAGCGGATGTGCGGCGACGTCGATGGGGTTCACAAATTCCAGAGGAATGAGCTCCCCTGTGTTCTTGTCGCGTACGGATTGAAAGTCTCCGCGCAATGTCTTGGTCGGCGCCGTCACCCAACCGCTCATTGCAGCGCCGGTGGCATTGATGGCATAGATTCCAGCCTGCTGGGGGTAGAATTTTGTCCGCGCGCGCTGTGAAAACAGCCATGCAGCCCGAGCATTGGAATTAAGAGCCAGCAAGTCCTTCGCGTCAATTTGGCCGATCGTGTCCAGACTATCTGGCAAAGCTGCGCTGTAGGCGCTTGCCCAGGTGTGCTCTTCAGAAAGCGCGAGGTCCCCGAGTATATCGTTCTCCGTTGCCTTCGCATGGTCATCCATCGGGCCAAACAACGGCGAGTTGACCTCATGGAGATATCGCTTGGCGATACGACTGGCCGCCAGCTCACGGGGCGCAGAAGTGGGGCCGTAGGACCACCAGTCCGGCCACACTCCCTCGTACTCCGGGATGCGATCCCCAACTTCTTTTTCTTGGGTTTCCATGGCCTCCGAGGCCGTAACCAGGCGCAACTCGGGCTGGAGCTTAAGACGGTTCCAGGCGGCGATGAAGTCGACCATCGCAGGGAACGGGGGCTCGTTGTCGCCGCGCCATTGATTGGCGAAAATCGCGATGAGGCGGTCACCGACGTACCCCCGTTTCTCCAAGGCGGCCAGACGCTTCAAACAGTAATCGTTCGCTGCTCGGACGGAAGCATCATCGGAGCTGAGAATCTCCCCCGGCCGCGGCGGACGGAAGGCCAGGTCGGAGGTGGATGGAGGCCCACCCCCTACCCTCCACCATCCCCCAGGCAAAAACAAGTCGCTGGCCTGCGAGTAAGCGGCCGCGACGTACACGAAGATGCGGCGCCCATCCGGCAGTTTCCACCAGAATGCCGTCGGCGCGGGAAAAGGGGGGCCTCCATTAGTCGGATTTATTCCCATCAACAGGCGCCGGATTCCACGATCTGCCAGCGCGGTCATTCCAGCGCGCGACATCCCGTTCACGTCGTCCTGGATGGCGAGGTTCAGGTGCAGCTCCTGCCACAGATCCTCAGGCACCCAATGGACCACCCGCTGCCACTCATCGGCATTCTCCAGTTGTATGGTGTTGAACGGCATGGCGCCCATGGCAATCTGCCCGTCGTCCACCATGCGCAACATCAGCCGGCGGCGCTCAGGCGAGGCATTGCGCCACCACACCAGAACCGGCAACAGCGATTCTTCGGTCCAGCGGAAGCATTGACCAGGCGGTTCGTTGGCCGTGGCCAAGGCGGCGTCTAATGCGACGTCCAGAAACCGTGGACGCAGTTCGTTCACCACCACGTACTGCTGGTCGTTGAAGCCGACGTCCAAATGGCTTAACATTACCACGTCAATGTGCTTGATCTTGAGAGACGGCTCTTCTTGGGCCGCTGCGAAAGGAATCAGTAGGGCGGCAAGCACCATCCAAACGGCGGTTTTCACGGGTGTTCTTAATCCTCTCGCTATTGTTGTGCCACCGTCGGGGGGTAAAAGGCTGGGAGCGCTGTCTGCTTTCCACCGGTACACGCCCTCTAATGTTATCCGCCTGCTCCGACGGCACCGCTTCACACCGAGCAGATGGAATCTGAGATAGTGAAATCCGCCTCCCAAGCTGGTTTCTGATAGCGTAACGGGTACTTGAAGATCGTGCTATCCCAGGTCCGAAAATCTGGACCTGGGCACCTAGCATTGGCACAAATTCATGCGTTCGGACATCTAGAATGTTAGCCGTGCCCCGAACTGCAATTGGCGCGGCGTGTTGTAGGAGCTGCATCCCAGGCCGCCGGGTGTATAGCATACCGTACCGGTAGCGCCGCTTGGGTTGGGAAGTCCCTGGATGTTAAACACATTGAAAGCATCCACTGTCATACGGAAATTCACTCTTTCTGTGATGGAGAAAAGCTTGAACAGCGAAGCATCGGCCTCGAAGTTCGCAGGGCCGTTCAAGACAGTGTGACCGAACGGATTGGCGGGATAAACGGCGGTGGTTGCCGCAATTCCTCCGTAGTCGTTGGCGGGATCGGTTGCATAGGGGATGGCAGAGTTTGCTGCTTGCCCGGTTACTCCATTCATAATGACATCGTTGTCGCCGTAATACTTGTCCACCGTAGTGGCCGTACAGCCAACGTCGATCGGAGTCTGGTAGGGCTGCCAACCGGAGGGAAGACCGGAGACGACTGCCGTTCCCGACTGCGCAGCGCAGGTGTTGCCTGAAACCACCGTCGGAGCAAGGTACCCGTTGAACCATTCATAGCTCTTCAGGCAAACGCCGCTGCGGCAATCGGTGATGGGTGCATGTTTCTTATACACAGTGAGGGAGTTCCCGGCCGCACCAGGTGAACGGGTCGGCCCCCAGTTCGAAGCGGTGACCGCGAAATCTGTTTTGGTGATGGATCCTGCGCTGGCAAGCTGCCAGCCACCCACCAATTCGTTCACACCCTTGTTCACGCCCGCCAGCCAGCGCTTGCCGCGTCCGAATGGCAGGTCAACGAGCGCGTTGAACTGAAAGTGCTGGGGTGGATTGTAGATGTCGACACTGTAGTTCTCCCAGCGTTCCAGGGCCTTATAGTGGCCCCAGACCGGCGTGCCGGTGGGAGGAGGAGGCGGCTGACCAGCTGAAATGATTCCCCCTTCACCTAATGTCCCAAGTTCAGGTGCATAGGTTACCGTATTCGCGCCGGCGCCGACATAGCTGCCGACATAGGCGTTATTGTAGGAGCTGTAAGGATTCACCTCCTCTGTTGCAGTGTTGGTGGCAATTCCGCCCGACCGCATCGACTTGGACCAGACGTACATAGCCTGCCAAGCGATGCCGCTGTGGTATAGCTTCTGATAGCTGGCCTGGAGCCCGTTGTAGTTCGACCAGCCGTCCTTGGTGTCCATGGTTACATCATCGGAGTAAGTTTTTTGATCATACGGGCCTCTCCCGGTCGCGGAGTATGTGGGCCCGTACGTGCTTGAAGTGGGCAACGGCGCACCCTGTTGGACTTCCCAGGTGAACTCGGAAGCCCAGTCGTTGAAGTACCAAAACTGATGGAGATTCACGCCGCGGGTGTAGACGTAGGCGATCCGCAATGCCGAGTTCCATTTCATCGGCTGCTCGATGGCGAAGTCTGCCTCTTCCACGCCAGAGGGCGCGAAATCCTCGTTGAGCGTCCTGAATGAGATACCGGGCTTAATCGCAGTAGTAGTGGTGGTGTTCACTATATTGCCGGTGGTATTGACGCCCATGACCGGCGTGCCGGTTGAGCTGTAGGTATAGCTTGAGGAGGTGGTTTGCGGGGCGCGCAATAGATAATTTTCAATACCATCGGGCGCATACGCGGCGCTGGTATAGCTTTGCGAGTAGGTCACGGTAAAAGGGTTATCTTTCCACATATTGTTGTAGTCTTCGTAGAGAGGGTTGGGAAAGATGTATTTGCCGAACCCGCCCCTCAGCACGGTTCCCCATTTGCCGAAGGGCTGCCAGGCGGCCCCGAAGCGCGGTTCCCAAATGAAGTTGTAGTTTTTCGTCAGCATCGGGGGCAAGTTGGCCTCTGCTGGAGTTTCGAACACCATGCCGTCGGCCTCATCGTTGTTGACGATGGCCTGGGTGGTCAGGCCTTTCGCAATCAGTTGCGAAATGGGAGCGCTGGTGACGTAGGCATCGTTCTTCAGGTCGAAGCCCATCATCTCCCCGTTCCCCACCCATGCGGCCGGATGCGCCTCGTAGCGAGCCCCGAGGTTGAGCGTCAGGTTTCGCGCGATACGATAGTTGTCCTGCAGGTAGGCGTCGATTTCCATATCGCGAAGGTGTATGTAGGGGGGTTCCAGGTTTACGGTGTAGTCGTCGGCGGCGCCGAGGTACCAGTCGGCGTTAATTTGGCCCGTGTTCGAGTAAGCGGTGGGACTGGTAGCAGGAGTCGACGGATTTTCGAGCTGCGTGCCCTCGCCGTCGAATTGGATCGTATCCTCATTTTCGGCTTCAAGGAATCCGAACTCTTCCAGACGATAGCGGCCCCCGAACAGCAACTGGTGCTTGCCCATCGTTTTAGTCAGGTTCTCGTCGGCATTGAGAATCTTTTGGGTCGCGGTGTACGCGAACTGCGATCCTACGCTCGGCTCGAAAATGTCCTCGAATTCCGGAAATCCCGTCTCTCCAAAGCTATTGGGTACCCCCATGGCGGCCTCATAATCGAAGGCAGGCGCCAATCCACCGTCCGTCCGTTTATACTGCTGGGCCGCCAGGATGGTTTCAGAGACAAATGTGGGCGAAAAGATGTGAGTGAAGCCAAGCGACGGGAGATAGAATCGTTCGGTGACCTGTGCAGAGTTAGTAGAATTAGCTGGGAGAGTGAAGTTCGAGGCGCTAATGGGTAGGCTATCCCCATAAGCCGTAGATGATTGCGCGCCAACATGCGAGTAGTTTTGTTGCCCATAGCGCAGATATGCCCGGTTTTTCTCATCAAAAACATGATCCAGACGCAAGGTATATTGCGGTTCGATCGCAATGGTTGGA
>JASHVE010000077.1 GCA_030039675.1 Acidobacteriaceae bacterium
ACGCATTCGAGAAACGGCTCACGCCCGACATTGCAGACAGCTATAACAATCTGGGTGTGATTGCCGCCACGGGCAACCGCTATGACGAAGCCGCGGGATATTTCGAACGGGCGGCAGCGTGGAACCCGGCGCTACGCGGGCTGGACTACAACCTGGGCCGCGCTGCATTTATGGCCTCGCGCTTCTCAGAAGCCGTCACGCCACTCAGCCGCTATGTCGTTTCACATCCCGAAGACTCCGGCACTCGCGCTGCGCTGGCGATGAGCGAGTTCATGACCGGGGACAACAGCGGCTGCATCGATGCCCTCAAGGGCGTAGAGCAGACTATCGCCTCGATCCCGCAGATGCAGTATGTCTACGCCGAATCATTGGTGAAGATCGGCCGCGTGTCTGACGGATCACAACGGCTCGCCTCGCTGGAAACCCAACACCCCGAGATCACCGACGTGCATCGCGGACTGGGTGAGGCATATGCGCTGCAAGGAGACAAACAGAAAGCCACGAAAGAGCTGCAGACAGCGCTGCAACTGAACGCGAAAGATCCGGAGGCACACTACGATCTCGGCAAAATGGAGCTGGAGAGCGGGAATGTGGCGGCTGCGATCACAGAACTGCAGTCGGCGGTCGAACTGCAACCGAGCGATCCGAGATTTCATCAGGAGCTTGCCGGTGCGTACGAACTTGCACAGCGCACTGAAGACGCGGAGCGAGAACTGAAGGCGTACAACGATCTGCAAAAGTCAACCGCCCCGTCAGCGCAAGAGCAAAAGAGCCCGTAGCGACGAAGTTCTAGTGCGTGTGCACCGCGTGGGTTGGAGCCTGGGGCAATATGAGTTGTCGCGGAACAATACCCCGCCCTTCGAGCACTGCGTAGTATTGATCGGCAGCCAATGGACCGATGTGATCGACCGCGCCTGAGGGCCAGTGTATCTCCACGCTGTCGATCTTCGTCGCGGAGCCTAGGCCGAAGTGCAGGCGCAGGTCGCTCTGCGAGAGATAGCTGCCTCCGCTGTGCACTTCATCGGTTTGCGTCATTCCGCCGGCAATCACTTTGACACGCGCATTCAGCGCCAGCCGATTGCTCCTGGTTCCAACCAGTTCGAAGCTCACCCAATGACGCCCCGGCACGCCATGATTCCTGAGAATCATGGGGCTACCGTCAAGATCGTTGACCACAACATCCATATTGCCGTCGTTGAACAGGTCGGCCACGGCGAGACCGCGCGAGACACGCTTTTCCTGCAATGCGGGCCCGGCCTGCCCGCTGGCATCGCAAAATGTTCCATCCGCCTGATTCAAACTGAGCAGCTTCGGCTGGCGATAACCAGGATCCGAAGGAACGGTGTCCATCTGCGGATATACGTGACCCGCCACAGTGATCAGATCGAGCCATCCATCGTTGTCCAGATCGACAAAGGCAGTGCCCCACTTGACCCAAGGCAATGATGCAAGCGCCAGGCCTGAAGGAAAAGAGACCTCCGAGAAGTCCCAATCGCCGTCGTTACGGTAAAGATCGTCGTTCTCGCCCTCGAAATTCGTCACATAGAGCGAAGGCCGTCCTGTGTGGTTGTAGTCACCTACAGCAATGCCCATCGACGCCTGCTCGGAACCGTTGTTGCTGAGCGCAGTCCCGGACTCATAGCCGATCTCTTCGAACTTACCGTTCCCGAGATTGCGATAAAGGAACTTCGGCGTAGAGTCGTTGGCGACGTAGATGTCTGGACGTCCTGTGCCATTCAGGTCGGCCCAGATCACGCCGAGTCCGTAGTATCCGTTCGGGTCGCTTACGCCGGCTTGTTTGGAGACGTCGGTAAACGTACCATCGCCGTTGTTATGAAAGAGAGCATCACCTGCTCCTTTCAACCCGCGCGGGCCGCATTGAACATCCACTCCGCGGTATTTGCAATAGGGTGTGCTGCCGAATAGCGGCAGGTCGTTGAGATGGAAATCAACATAGTTCGTCACCATCAGATCGGCGTATCCATCTCCGTCGTAGTCGCCGAATGCAGCACCGGTAGACCAGCGGCCATCTGCAACGCCGGCCTTGGCCGTGACATCCGTGAAGGTGCCGTCGCCGTTGTTGTGATACAGAATGTTGCCGCCCAGGCAGGTGAGATAAAGATCGGGCCAGCCGTCGTTGTCGTAATCTCCCACTGCACCGCCCATCGCGAGACACGGCTTTGTCAGTCCAGACCTCTGCGTAACATCAGTAAACGTGCCGTCATGATTGTTGTGGTAGAGAGCTCCAAGGCTCGTTTTGCCTTGAAGCGCCATGTCGACTGTCGGCGCGTTCGTGAAGTAGATGTCGGGCCAGCCATCGCGATCGTAGTCCAGGATGATGACACCACCGCTCATGGACTCGACGATGTACCGCTTATCAGGTGACGAAGCGTGGGAAAAGGTGATGCCCGCCTTCGCGGTCACATCCTCCAGCTGAGGCACCGGACGATTGGAACATTTGGGCGACTTGGCGCCCGGCGGGGGCGGCGGCGGGGTTGGATGCCCCATTTGCCCCGGCGTCTTGCCCGACCCTGCGATAAGGAAAATCGATAGCCAAGCGAATTCTCTCCACCGCTTTTCAGAAATGGCCGCAAGCATCATTGGAAGTATGGCACGTTCAACGCCGCGTTCGAAACAGCGAATCTTAGACAGTGCTGCACGAAATTGCGCAGCAGAAGAGCGGCGAACCCGGCTTCAAGAAAACAAGCTTTTTTCGCTCTGGAGCGTCTATGCCTTAGAATTTTGCGAGGATTCGTAGAGCTTTTCACGGAGATATCGATGCGTTCTTTCACGCTTGCTGCTTTTCTGCTCGCCTGTTCCATCTGCTCTGCCCAAAACACCGCCTATTGGAATTACCAGGGCAAGACCGGGCCACTGGTATGGGGCAAGCTTGATCCCGCGTACCAAGCCTGTTCCCGGGGCCATCAGCAGTCACCGGTTGACATTCGCGGCGCGCATCTGAACAGCGCACTCCAGCCGATCGAGTTTCACTACATTGGCCAAGCGGTGACAGTGACCAATGATGGCCGTGGCGTCGTGGTTTCCGTCAATCCCGGCAGCTACATTGTGGTCGATGGCGTGCGCTACAACCTTGCGCGATACGAGTTTCATCGTCCCAGCGAACATACGGTCAAAGGTAAGTTCGCTGACATGGAAGTAGACCTCGTGCACAGCTCTGCAGACGGGAAACAGGCCATTGTTGCCGTGCGGCTCAACGAGGATCGCGGCAATCCGAACGCCACGCTGGCTACGCTGTGGCAACACCTGCCCGCAACGGCAGGAGCGAGCGAAAAGATCACGGACATGGTGGATGCCGGCGGCCTGCTACCCGCAGACCGCGGTTACTGGACCTACATCGGCTCCGAGCTGACACCTCCGTGCGCCGAGGGCGTGCGCTGGTTCGTATTCGAAAACGACATCAGCGTCAGCCGGGGACAGCTGCGCGCCTTTACCAATCTCTTCAAGATGAACACGCGCCCGCTGCAGGACCTGCACGGGCGGCGGATCGAGGCGAACGAGTAGGAGTAGCTGCCACCTGCGCTCAGTACCGGCGGCCGGCCCTCCATGCGTCAATCCGCAGTCAGCGGGGTCAATTGCAACACCATGCCATCGTCATCCAGCTGCACCCGGAACCCGGTGAGATCATTCACCAGATAGTGTGCGGCGTCGAGCGTCTCCACCGGATGGGAGAACGTGGTTGCAACCACGATGCAGCCGGCAGCGCGGCCGGCTTTGGCTCCCGACGACGAGTCCTCAAACACGACGCACTCCTCGGGCGCAAACCCGAGCAGGGCTGCGCCGGCCTGGAACGGCTCAGGGTGCGGCTTGCCGCGCGTCACATGGTTCGCCGTCACCAGGCACTCCGGCACCGGCACGCCTCCCGCCGCGAGTCTTGCCCGCGCCAGCCGCTCCGTCGCGCTGGTCACCACCGTCCAGCGGTCACGGGGCAATGCGCTCAGCAGCTCGAGCACGCCGGGTAGAACGGTGAGCCCCTCATTATCGGCAATTTCCAGGTCCTCGATGACCTTCAACTCCGCCTCACTGTCAAGGTCGGGGCGCAGCTCGGCCAGCGTGTCGATGGCCCGGCGTCCATGAGCAATCCGAAGGGAATGTTGAGGATCGATCCCGCGCAAGCGCGCCCATTTTGACCAACTGCGCTCGACCGAGCCGAGCGAGGAAACCAGAATCCCGTCCATATCGAAGAGAACGCCCTTACAGCGAATAGAGACAGGTGACGAAAGCACGGATAAGACCATTCTCTTATTTTAAAAGGGAATTCGGCACTGAACGGCTTGCGCGGGTTGGGCCCGGGAAGCGAAGTTCGGGAGGATTGCCGAAGGTCAACGCCCCCTCCACCGCCCGCGCTCGGCTCCCTTGCCGTACCTGGTTCTCGCCGAGTGTGATGGCGCTATCCCCGACGACAACATCGCCGGTCCACGCGTCAAAGCGGGCCAGCACTGCGGGCGGAGTGGCAGTTTCGGTCGAGTCGACTTCAACCGCAGGCGTCCATGCGCCATGCCGCCACTCGAACCGGAAGGTGCCCTTGGCAGAGCCCCCGAGATCTTTGTCGGAGTAACCGGAGAGCTCGATCTTGCCATTTGCGTCGAGTTGGCCACCGGACCAGCGTTGATTGATCAACTGTCCCACAGCACGGGAGTCGAGGTTCTCGAATCGACACTCCAGCGAGTAGGCGGGCTTGTCCTGGTCGCTCACCGGCCGAATAAAGGTACCGGCCCCCTGCAAGCGTCCCCCAAGCAGGCCTGCGTTGAAGCTCGTAATCGCAGCACCGGTGGGCGAGACCCGCAACTCCACCGCGGGTTGCGTGAATGTAACGGGCCCGAGGACCAGCGTGCCGGCGTCCACGTTACCTTCGAGCCGCGGCCACGGCGGCGCGGTGGATGGGCGCAATCGGTCGAGGAGCTCCGAAAGAAGCGTCCCCTTTTGTTGCGCACCCAGAATCGTGCTTTGCAGTGTGGCTGCGTCGAGACTGCCGAAATGCACTTGAAAATGGGGCGGACAGGGATCAGGTCCCGCGCAGCTCAGCGGCACAGTGAGGCTGGCTGTTCCCTTCACCGAGCCGTAGGTAAACACCACCGGGTCCCATTGAATTTCGCCCTCGCTCAAATGCAGCGTTGCCTGAGAAATCTCCACGGCATTGGCGAGGAAACTGGTCTTCCAGCTTACGTTGCGCACCGTCGCGGTTCCGCTGAGGTTGTCGGCGTTCTGCCTAGCCGGCGGTGTCGGAAGCGTCCCGCTCTGGTCTAGATTGGCCGGGACGCTGGCCAGCTGGGTCTCCCCGGCAGCGAGCCACGGGCCCTCGGCGCTCAGATCCAGGACGGCGGGATCGCCGGCCAGCGCATCCAAACCGGCCGGCGCGGCCATTCCTGCGGCGCCAAACAGTTCTTTAGCCCGTGCAAGGCTCGCCGGACCGTGCATAACCACCTGATATCCCGATGGCGCCAGACGCACACTGATCACAAGGGGAGCCGAACCGCCCTCCGCGAGGGAGAACGTTCCTACGAGAGCTGGAAGATTGCCGGAACTCGGCGAAGAGGCTGACGCCGGTTCCAGAGTGAATCTCGGAATTTGCATGGGCTGGTTCAGGCCTGCGCCGCGCAGCTCGAGACCTCGCACATCGAGAGCGCCCGTAAGCGGGCTTGCCGTTACCGGTACGGCTTTGGACGAACGTCTGCGAGCCAGCCTAAAGGGCTTCGTCGCCCCAGTTTCTGCGGCCTGCGGCGCGTATGACACCTTGCCGCTTACGGTACCGCTTGCGTCCAAATCAGGCGGTACATCGCTGCGCAGGGTTCGCAGAGCATCAAGGCCTGCCGCGACCGGAATGCGATCGAGCTCGAGCAAAAGCTTCGGAAAGCCGCTCTGGTTGGGCAGGTCACCGGTCAGGCGGATGCGGCCATCGCCGAGCGGCGAGTTGCACTCAATATTCTCAAGGGCGCGCCGTGCGTAGTGATAGACCAGGCTGCAATTGGCGTCGAAATCCATCGGCTCAGCGGGAGCAAACTCCGCACGATGAACGCCCGCAGCGCTGAGCCGAGTGATCACATGAGCGGCATCGGCCGTGCCATCGAGGTGCAGTTCGCCGGTCAGATCGCCGCGCCAGCCGGGATCGGAGCCCGTCATCAACCGGGCAAGTTGGCCGAGCTGCGCCTGGCGCCAGTCGAGATCGAGGTGTACCGGCATTTCGCGTAGCGAGGGAGCTCGCCGGACGGTTGCCTCCAGCCGCACCACGCCGGTGTCCTCCTGATATAGGCTCACATCCGTCCTGGCCGGTTGGCCGCGGAGCCGGATGCGCCATTCACCGGGGCTCTCCTGCCAGACCTCCAGATCGGTGTTGATGAGTGAAAATGGCAACTTCTCAGCGCCGTTCTTGATGTTGATGCGGGAATTAGTGGCCTCGAGGTTCGGAAGAGGCACTCTTCGACGCGGGATTCCATCGCCGGCTGATCCGGCCTGCGCGGCCGCCGTGCGGAAGAGAGGGTCGAGATTCCAGCGGCCCGGCGCGCTGCGCACCAGGTTCAGACTGGCTTCGTCCACGCTGATGCTGCTAATCTCCAGCCGGCCGCGCCACAGCGAGAGCAGGCGAATCGATGCGGTGACTGAAGTGGCATGCAGCACTGGCTCGGCGCCGTACGCAGGATCCTCCGCCACGCTGAGATCGGAGAGCACAAATCCCGGCCAGGGCAGCAAGTGCAGCTTGACTGACGAAAGCCGAACGGGCCGGCCCAGCGAAGTGGAGATGAGCTGCGTAATCCGGTTCTTGTACCCGCTGACGCTGACCATCGGCGGCAGAACTAACACTGCGACAAGGAGCAGGGCTGCGGCGGTCAGAATGATCTGAAGCCGCCTGCCATTGCGGCTGGGCGCAGTGGATTGCCGGCCTTGGACTTCTTCGATCATCGCTTTAGAGATTTATTCGGCTCACCGGATCACATGGAACGTGCGCCTCCAACGGGTATCCGTGAAGAAGTGCAGCGCTACATGGCTCATCCATGCCAGACGGTTGCCGAGCCCGGTCTGTTCGTACTGTGACTCCGGCGTTTCGAACGACCAGTAATTGAACAGCGGTCGGCCCACGATATTTGCCCGGGGCACAAATCCCCAGAAGCGCGAATCGAGGCTGTCGTGCCGGTTGTCGCCCATCATGAAGTACTGGCCCGGAGGCACGACCAAGTCGCCGTCCACGATGTGATTGGGAAAGTCGACCGCCCAGCTTTCGGTTGCGTCGCCCGGCTGCGGCCACGGGGGCACAGAGGGAAACTCGTCGAGAAAGTCCTGATGGTCTTCCGGCGTCGTGGGCTGCGCGTGCGGCTGGGCCTGGGCCACGCCGTTGACGATCACAATGCCATTGCGCAGGTGGATATGATCACCCGGCACGCCGATGAGCCGCTTCACCAGAAACAGATATTGCGGCTTGCCTTCCGCGTCTGGATCTGGCTCGGCCACC
>JASHVE010000078.1 GCA_030039675.1 Acidobacteriaceae bacterium
GAGGAGAATTCCTGCTTGGGCAGCGGGATGCCGCACTTCTGCGCGACGATCTTCACGGCTTCAGGGAAGGTGACGTTCTCGATCTTGCCGACGAAGGTGAAGACGTCGCCCGAGACACCGCAGCCGAAGCAGTGAAAGAACTGACGGACAGCGTGGACGTTGAAGGAGGGGGATTTTTCCTTGTGAAATGGGCACAGACCGGAGTAGTTGGTTGCCCCAGCCTTGCGCAGGCGGATGTAGCCTTCGACGATCTTGACGATGTCGGCCTGCTGCTTGACGCTTTGTGCGAAGTCGGACACGGCGGGTGTATTAAGAATCAGGATACGACCCCGCGAGACCGGGGAATTTAGCAGCGCGATGTGGAAGCCGTGGAAAGCGGGGCCATCGTCCGCCGGGACGGCGCTGCGCCCTCGGCTGCGAAATAATGGAAGAGATGCCGGGCGCGAAGAATCACAGAGATTGCATTGGAATCGATTTCGGGACCACGAACAGCTCAGTCGCGCTGGCGAACGGCGACGCGGCGGTGCGGTTTGCCTCGTTTGCCTTTCGCGGAGCAGAGGCCGCGTCCTTTCGATCGGTCCTGTACCTAGAACAGTTCAAATCGCCGAGCGGGATCAAGCGGGCGCACTCGTTTACCGGACCTGCGGCGATTGAGCGCTATCTTGACGCAACGGAAAAGGGGCGGCTCATTCAGTCGCTCAAATCACATCTTTCCAGCCGGTCGCTGACCGGCACCGAGGTGTTTGGCCGGCGGTACAAGCTGGAGGATCTGCTTTCACGCATCGTCGCCGATCTGCGCAAACATGCCGAACAGCAGTTCGGGAGACCCGTTCGGCACGCGACTGTGGGGCGGCCGGTGCGCTTTGTGGGTGCGGAGACGGAAGACGACGATCTGTTTGCGGTGGAGCGGCTGCGAGAGGCGTTCGTGACGGCGGGATTTGAGCATGTGGATTTCGAGATGGAGCCGGTTGCGGCGGCTTACGCGTATGAATCCACGCTGGATCACGATGAGCTGATCCTGATTGGCGACTTCGGCGGCGGGACGAGTGATTTTTCTTTGTTGCGGGTCGGGCCGGGAGTGCGAGCGCGGGGGCGCACGAATGCCGATCTGCTGGGCAACAGCGGCGTTGGGTTAGCAGGAGATGCGTTTGATGCACGCATTATTCGCAAGCTGGTGTCGCCGGCGCTGGGTTCGAATGCGGAGGCGCGCTCGCTGAACAAGCTTTTGCCTGCGGTGCCGGCGTGGATCTACGCCAACCTCGAGCGCTGGCACTATCTTTCGTTCCTGCGCACGAACAACGTGCGCGAGATCCTGAAGAGCGCGCGGATTCGCACGCTGGAGCCGGAGAAGATTTCTGCGCTGATCGAGATCATCGAGGAGGATCTCGGGTTTCAGCTGCATCAGGCAGTGCAGCAGGTGAAGTACGAGCTGTCGCGCAGCGCTACTGCGGAATTTCGTTTCCGTGACGGGACTCTCGATTTGCGGATTCCCGTGACGCGCGCGGAGTTCGAAGGTTGGATTTCGGAGGAGCTGCGCGCGATTGAGCAGTGCGTGGATGGGCTGCTGAAGACTACCGGGATTCACCCGCGGGATGTGGATTGCGTCTTCCTGACCGGCGGCAGCTCGTTTGTACCCGCGGTGCGCCGCATCTTCAACGCGCGTTTTGGCGAGGAGCGGATTCGGGGCGGCAACGAATTTACTTCGGTGGCGCACGGACTGGCGTTGCGTTCGGCAGAGCCTTCGAGGTAGGCCGAGCGGGCGGCACACGGGGGTTGGATCTCCTCCCACCCTGGCGGCAAAAGCAAAGACGCCGCGAGGGTGGGGCACCCGGCAAAGGGCGAATAACCGGCGCATTCACCGCTTGTTAAAAATATTTGTTGCAACGGATATTTTGCCGCCGCATCAGTATTAGGCGAAAAGGAGCAAAAACAACCCATGACAGCCACAGCAACCGATACCGCGACCACCACCTGGAAACTCGATCCGGCTCACTCGACCGCCGAGTTCAAGGTAAAGCACATGATGATCTCCAACGTGAAGGGCAGCTTCAGCGGCCTTTCCGGCGTGCTGACCGAGCACAAGACCGATTCGACGCTCTCCTTCGTAGAGGCTTCGATTCCCGTTGCCAGCGTGAATACAGGCGACGCCCAGCGCGACGGACACCTGAAGAGCGCAGACTTCTTCGACGTTGAGAAGTTCCCCAACATGACCTTCGAGTCCACGGCCGTGAAGCAGACCGGCGACGGCGAATACTCGGTGGCGGGCAACCTCACCCTGCACGGAGTGACCAAGCCGGTGATCTTCAAGGTCGAGGGCCCGAGCGCGCCAGCCAGGGACCCGTGGGGCAATACGCGCATTGGACTTTCTGCTACTACCAAGATCAACCGCAAAGACTTCGGCCTGAACTGGAATGCGGCACTCGAGGCCGGCGGCTTCCTGGTTGGAGACGAAGTGACCCTCACTCTCGAAGTGCAATTCATTCAGGGATAAGCTGCAGACCTGTCAGGGGTTATATCATCCCTGCTCTTCCTTTCGGGAGCAGGGATGGACCGAAAGCTCACGGTTACCGTGTGCTTCACCC
>JASHVE010000079.1 GCA_030039675.1 Acidobacteriaceae bacterium
CCAGTAGACAATGGCCGGCGCCTTTTCGTCGACACCGTTGTAGCGCGCGTCCTGGGCCACGCCGATCACCTGGTACCATGGTAGGCCCTGGCCCTGCTGAATGCGTTTGCCGAGGGCTGCGCCGGCGCTGCCCCACTCTTCCCGGGCAAGGTTCTCTGAAACAATCACCTTCGGCTCAAGGTCGTAGATTTCCTTCCAGGTAAAATCACGGCCGGCAATCAGGCGAGTGCCGAGGGCTTGAAAGTAGCCCGGAGAGACGTAGTTGTAAAACCGAATCGGTGCATCGCCCGCATAGGTCTTTCCTTCGGCGTAAATGAGACTCCAACCGTGCCCAACATCTTCCATGGGGACGAGCTCACCAAAACCGACGGAAGTCACGCCGGGAATAGAAGCAAGCTTGTCCGCGATGTTGTTGTCGACGCGGGTGACCATGCGCAGATCGGCGATGGTCGAGTCGGGAATCGCAATGTGCAAGGTCTGCAAATTGGAGGCATCCGTGAATCCGGGATCGACTCTGCGGAGCTGCTGGAACGTGCGGATCATAAGGACGGCGCAGACCAGGAGCACAAGAGCCATCGCAACCTGGGCGACAACCAGAATGTTGCGCGATCTGTGACGTTCGCGGCTCGCACTCGCGATGCGTGTACCACCAAGGCTCAGCACGGCGGGACGCCGGGAGTACTTCCACGCGGGGATCGATCCGAAGATCAAACCTGAAACGGTCGAAAGAACCAACGTGAAGAAGAGCGACCCTGCGTCGAGAGAGATTTCGTTGAGGCGTGGCAGATTTGCCGGACCGATGGAAACGAGGAGACGCACGGCTAGAGCAGCAACTGCGATTCCCAACACCCCGCCGGCGAGCCCAAGCAGCACGCTTTCAGAAAGGAGCTCGCGCGCGATGCGCCCGCGCCCCGCGCCTAGAGCGGCGCGTACAGAAAGCTCGAGTTGGCGGGCGTCTGCGCGCACCAGGAGCAGATTGGCAACATTGATACAGGCGATCAGGAGCACCAGGCCGATCGTGCCCATAACTATCCAGAGGACGTTGCCTACATTCCCAATGACTTCCTGCTTCAGCGGAAGAAAGTCCGGTGTGATCCTCCATTTCCGGTACCAGTGCGAGTCAGTGCCTGGGCCATTCGAAAATGAATCCATCCAGACGGGGATCAGGCGTGCGATATCGGCGTCGGCCTCGGGAATGGTCACTCCCGGTTTGAGGCGTCCGATTCCCTGATATCCGAAACCAGCCAACGGTTGCTTGTTGCGCTCGAAGGCGAAGGGCACCAGGATGTCGAAGTCCTGGTCCACGATCCGGAAGCCGCGCGGCATGACTCCAACAATTGTGCGCGTCTGAGAGTCAATGACGATCGTACGACCGATTGCGGAACCGTCACCACCGAAGCGCCGCTGCCAGTATCCATAGCTGAGCACGACGTTCTTTGGGCCGTTGGGAATCTGATCGGCAGCCGTCAGCTCCCGGCCTGCGAGCGGAGGAACGCCAAGCGTTTCGAGGACTCCGTCGGTGACGAGGACAACATCCACTTCCTCGGGCCGTGCCAGGCCAGTGACGTTGGCCCTGTTGGCGATCCATATTCCCAGCGATTGAAAGGTTCGGTTGTTCTCGCTGAAGGCAAAATACATCGACGAGGAGAGCGGCAGGCCTTTTTCGAAGCTACCCAGGCCCGCCGCGCCGGGAGCGTTGAGCCATAAGGACACAAGCCGGCCGGCATCAGGATAGGGAAGCGGTTTCAAAAGCACGCTGCGCACGACGCTGAATACCGCGGTATTGGCGCCGATGCCGATGCCCAGCGTGAGGAGCACAGTGGCCGCGAAACCAGGCGATCTTTTCAACCGGCGGAAGGCGAGCTTCAAGTCGGCAAGTAAGGATTCAAGCCTGGGCCATTGCCAAACCTCGCGGCTCCGCGTCTCGACCAGAGCTCGGTTTCCGAAGGCGCGAAGAGCGGCCTGCCGCGCTTCAGTCCGCGAAAGATTCTCCAGCCGCATGAGCTGTTCGGTCTTCTCCTCGATATGCTCGCGCACCTCTTCGGCCACTTCGTCATAAAGTAGCCGGCGACGGAAGATTCGTTCCAGCCAGCGCATCATGTCGAACCTCCTAAGAATTCTGAGCACTCCTCGCCGGCCCAAGCACCATCTGGATGCCTTCCAGCATGCGGTCGAAACTCGATATCTCACGTTCGAGGTGCCGCGATCCCATTCCTGTGATCTCGTAGACACGTACGCGGCGATTGGTCGAGGGCGAGACCGTCCACTCGGCTCTAACCAGCTTTGCTTTCAGCAACCGCTGCAGCGCCGGATACAACGAGCCCTCTTCCACCTGAAGCAGGCTGTTCGAGCGCTGCTGGATGTGCTGCACCAGGGCATAGCCATGCGCCGGCTGGCGACGGAGCGATTCGAGAATCATGATCTCTAGAGCGCCGGGGAACAAATCACGTGAGGTGTTTTGTTTGTTTCGCATAAGGCCTTTTAGTAACAGGCATAGAGTAAACAAGTAACGACCGAAAGTCAATATCGTGAAGAACTGCGAGAGTAGTTTCTGCCGATGATCTCGAGTCAGCCGGGTAATGAGAAATCGGCTCCGCGCCAGGAATCCGCAAGTGACAATCGCATTTTCGTAAACCCGTCATCTGTCCGCTTGGGACCTATCCCGGGGCAATCCGGTTAGGTTGAGACGAATTGCGATTGAGTACTATTTCGGCGATCTACAGTATTGGAAGCTTCCTGATGTCGCCGTCAACACGCTCAAAGAGGGTTATGATGGGTCCGGAGAATTCGCCGACACGAGGGTTCCGATGGAGTACTTGTGTCGGCTTCTTGGACAACAAATGCAAGTGACCCTCGACCGGAAATCTCGAATCTGCCTGTTCTGCGGGCGCGATCAAGCGCAACTCTGACTGAGGCTTGAACCTGAGACGGGTCCAGTACGTGAAAGTTGACGTCTCCTCTGAATCCCGCTGAACACTGTGGAACGGAGTTAGCGAGGGTACTGCTATGAATGGCACCGCCCGCAGTTGGAGCGTCAGGGAGCCCTATCGAATTGACACTTGTCCCCGCGATATTGTATCCATGTCCTCGCGCTCCAGCATTTGCAGATCGGAGACACTAAATTTGAGAAGTCAATTGGATTTACGGCATCGGGTAACAATGATTCCTCGTCGCACGATGTGGCGGGGCGACACCGCTCATGTACCCCCTGCGATTTATAAGGTCCTTGTGTTAGCAGTTGCGCTGTTATTGGCGCATACTGCCGACGCTCACACGTCTCCGTCGTCTCAAGCCGCGACCCCGCCGCCGTGGGGGCAGAACAGGAACGGAATGCACGTCTACATCTGGGCAGGACTCAAATCCCACTTACCCGGTCAGCACGACTATCCGCAATTCCTCGCCGATTGGAGCAAGATCCTCACTGAGCACGGTGCCGTGGTCGACGGTGCGCTGCACCCTCCTTCTTCGGCTGACCTCGAGCACACCGACGTGGTCATCCTCTATAAAGGCGACGCCGGCTATCTCAGCGGAGAAGAGAGAGCGACGCTTGAAGACTACGTCAGGCGTGGTGGGGGACTGGTCAGCTTGCACGACTCCCTGTGCGGCCCCGATCCCGCCTATTTTGCCACGCTGGTGGGAGGTGCGAAGAAACACGGTGAGGTGAATTACACGCTTGGGGCGCCGATTCCTTATACAGTGGTGGACCCTGCTGACCCAATCATGAAAGGCATGTCAAACTTCACCATCTTCGATGAGGCCTTTTACAACATGACCTGGGCTCACGATCCCGGCATTCACGTGCTGGCAACAACCGTCATACCGGGAACTCCAAGCGCAGGCGCGCACAAAGGCGAGGTGGTTCCGCAGATCTGGACTTATGAGCATACTCTTGCCGGCGGGAGGCCCGCACGCGCGTTCGTGTGGATGCAGGGACACGAGTATGCCAATTTCGCCAACTATCAAATTCAGCAGATGCTGCTCCGCGGAATTGCCTGGGCTGCGCAACAGCCGGTCGATACTCTCGTCGATTATGTGCCGCCACAATCGGCGCATCCGCAGCCGGCCGAAGCGCCGCGATAGCTACGTGCTGGTCACTGCAGGAGCAATTGCAAGACGTTACGCCGCGCGCTGCTTATCGCTATCTTGCTGTCCACCCGCCGTCAATCAGAATGTCGGTTCCCGTAACAAAGCCCGCGGCGTCTGAGCACAGGTAGCAGGCGAGTGCACCGATCTCCTCCACCTTGCCCCATCTTCCCACCGGAAGATTCGCCAGGAACTGCGCGTTGACTTCAGGGTTGTTCATCAGTACGCGATTCATATCGGTTCCGATGGGCCCGGGGCTGATCCCATTCACCGTAATCCCATCTGCGGCCAGTTCGAGCGCCAAGGCCTTTGTGAAGCCCAGCAGGGCGGCCTTCGCCGAGCTATACGCTGTGCGTCCGGGAAGCGACACATGGCTCATGGTCGAGCTCAGATTCAGAATGCGGCCGTATCCGGTTCCGCTCATCCCCGGCACAAATGCACGGCACACGAGAAAGGTTGAGATCAGGCTTGCGTCGAGCACGCTGCGAAACTCCTGCAGCGTAAAGTCTACGAGGTTCTTCCTCACGTTCGTCCCGGCGCTGTTGATCAGGATTTGCGGATTGCCGAAACGAGCTTTGACTGCATCTGCCAGCTTCGCCACCTCGCTCTCTTGCGTCACATCAGCGACAAAGACTTCAGCAGTCCCTCCACGGGCTGCAACTTCATCTCGCACCTTTTCCAGGCGCGCACGGTCACGTGCCACCAGCGCGATGCTTGCGCCCGATTCGGAGAGCGCCTTCGTCATTGCCTCGCCCAGGCCACGGCTCCCACCTGTAATCACCGCGGTCCGGCCCTTCAGATTGATTTCCATCGATCTCCTCTTTGCTGCAGAAGCTCTCCGCCGTTTTCAAAAAAAGAATACAGACCTTAACTGACTGCTGAGGCGGCGTTCAATTTTTCCTCGCGCCGCCGCTGATAGGACTCCGGATCGAGATAGAGCCAACATGCCGCCGAGACGCCTGACGCGCAGGCCATCGTATCGATCAGCAGATTCCATCCACCGGCGCCGGTCCGTTGCAGAATGATGCCACCAACCACGGGTGCAATAAATCCGCCCAGGTTCCCCAGCATGTTCATCGCCGCTGCCACCGTTGCGGTATAGGCCCCGCCGATTTCTACGCACGCATCCCACGAAATCGGCATGGTCAGGTCGCTCGCAAAACTCGCCAGCCCCATCACGACCATTGCCGGCACCGCTGCCTGAATCCGGGTAAATGCGATCAACAATCCCGCAGTGGCGAGAAACCCGCAAAACGCAATCGCGCGCTTGGAAAGGAGCCTCGACAAGATTCCTCCGGCCAGCGATCCAAAACCGCCGAACAGCAGCGGCAACACCGAAAGCGCAGCAGCCCGTTCCGGCGATTGTCCCCTTGCTTCGCGCAGATAGGTCGGCAGCCATGTGATGTAGAAGTACCAGACAAAGGAAAAACAGAAATACTGCAGCACAAGCACTGCAACCTGCCGCGTCAACAGCAGCGACAACCAGTGTTGATCCGGTATCCGTGTTGTAAGAACACGGGATGCCTCCAGCATTTGCCGTTCCGACGCGTTCACCGCGGGATGATGAGCCGGATCATCCTTGAACCACGCCAGAAACACGACGCACCAGACAAGTCCGAGGACAGCGAAACAGACGAATGCCCAGCGCCAACCGAGCCACATAATGCATAACAGGGTCAGCGGCGGTGTTGCTGCGCCGCCCCATCGTGTACAAGCCCACATCAGAGCCTGCGCGCTGACGCGTTCGCGCGCCGGGAGCCACGCGCTCAGCATGCGGGTCAGGTTGGGGAAACATCCAGCCTCACCGGCTCCAAACAGAAATCGTATGGCCACCAGTGAGATGACATTCCATGCCGCGCCGGTCAATGCCGTAAAGGCTGACCACGCCAGCACAATCTGCGTGAGCGCGCGCCGCACGCCCAGCCGGTCGCCGAAAAGCCCCATGGGAATCTCAAACAATGCGTAGGCGAGACCGAATGCCCCGAAGACGAGACCCATCTGCTGCTTCGAGAGATGCAAATCATGCGTGATGGGAACGGCCGCCCCGGAGATCGCCACGCGTTGCACATAGGAAAGCACGGCGAGGCCAATGGCCAATGCGACGACGCCGTAGCGCGCGCGGCTCGGCTTCATGGGTGCAGGCTCCACGCGTACAGGCTGCTCCCGGCGCCGAAGACGATGTACTGCTTCCCACCCAGCAGATAGGTAATAATCCCGCCCGACTCATTGGCATCCAGATCGTGATGCCACAGAATCTGGCCCTTGTCGGCGCTGAAGATGATGAAGTCCTTCTGGTCATCTCCTGTAATGAGCAGGTTGCTCGCGGTCGTCAGAATGCTTGGACCCACGGTAGTTGGAGCGTCGTTGAGGTTGGGATACACGTGCTGCCACTCTGCGTCTCCAGTGAGCGGGTCAATCGCCTGCAGGACCCTCACTGCGCGCCCTATGCCCGCGCCAGTGCCTCCGTAGCCGGAAGGTTTATCGCTATCGTCTGTCAGATAGTAGATCGCCTTCCCTTCCACCGAGTTCACGTATACAAGCCCGGTCTTCGGACTGTACGCCGGAGCCGGCCAATTCGACGCATTGACGATATTGATGGAGCCACCGACCGAGGGATCCTTGTCGGGAATCGGGATGGGCTCACCTTCCGGCGACAGTCCCGACGCATAGTCCAGCGGCACATAGGGCTTCACGACCAGGTACTTGCCGGTGACACGATCCAGAGTCACAAAGAATCCATTCCGCGCCGCCTGGGCCAGCAGTCTCTCCGGTTTTCCGTTCACCGTGCGATCGAACAGAATAGGCGCGGTTGTGTTGTCGAAATCGTGGGTGTCGTGGGGCGATACCTGGAAGTACCACCTCAACTTTCCGGTATCGGCGTCAAGCGCAACAATCGATTCCGTCCAGAGATTTGCGCCGGGCCTTCCCTGCCCTGCGAAAACCGGATTCGTGTTGCCCGTCGGCCAATAGAGCAGGTTGAGCATCGTATCGTATGTCCCAGGCATCCAGGTCATTCCGCCGCCGTGCTCCGACGCTGTCTCATTCGGCCACGTCTTCAACGCCGCATCGCCTGCGCGAGGCGTCGAGAACCAGGTCCACTGCAGTTCCCCCGTCTCCGGATCGAACGAGTCGAGAAAGCCGGGCATGTCCATGGCGTCCCCGCCTACGCCGACAATCACGTGATTCCTCACGATCAGCGGCGCCGAGGTGGAGAAGTACTGTTTGCGCGCGTCGGCGTAGTTCTTTCTCCAACGTTCCTTGCCCGTGTTCGCATCGAGGGCAATCAACCAATCGTCCGGGGTCTGGAAGAACACGGTGGTTTTCCAGATCCCCACGCCGCGCTGTCCAACCAGATGCCCGCCGTGATCGATCCAGTCGTAGTGCCACAGCTCTTTTCCGGTCTGCGCATCGAGCGCCCAGAGGTGATCCGGGATCGTTACGTAGAGCACTCCATTCACCAGCAAAGGTGTGCATTTGATGACCGGAACCGGTGCGCCGCGCTGCGCTCCAACTTCGGTGATCCGGTAGACCCATTTGGCCTCGAGCCGATTTACGTTGGCAGGACCGATCTGCGTAAGCGTGCTGTAGCGCGCGCCGCTGTAGTCGCCGTTGAAGGTTGGCCAGCTTGTGACCGGGGCTTTCCCGATCGTGTCCGGATCAACGGAGACGGTGGCTGTGTGCAGCGGCGTGCTTATCAAGGCTGCCGTAGTAATCAGCGCACTGAGGCCCACAATATGCTTCATTTCTGTGTCTCGAGGTAGGCAGTCACGTTATGCATGTCCTCATTGGTCAGTGTCATCACGATCTCCTGGTGCGGCGCGAGTGGATCGTTCAGTTGTACCTTCACACTCGGCCCGCGATCGATGGCACGGGTTGC
>JASHVE010000080.1 GCA_030039675.1 Acidobacteriaceae bacterium
GCGGTCTTGCCGGTCTGGCGGTCGCCGATGACCAGTTCGCGCTGGCCGCGTCCAATAGGAATCATGGCGTCAATGGCTTTGAGACCGGTAGCCATCGGCTCGCGCACGGGCTGGCGGTCGACAATGCCCGGAGCGAGCCGCTCCACGGGCAGTGTCTGTGTCGTCGCGATGGGGCCCTTGTCATCGATGGGCATACCGAGCGCGTCGACCACGCGGCCGATCATGGCTTCACCCACGGGCACAGACAGAATCTTGCCCGTGCGCTTCACCTCGTCGCCCTCGCGAATCTCGGTGAAGTCGCCCAGAACCACGCAGCCCACCTGGTCTTCTTCCAGCGAGAGCGCAAGTCCATACACACCGTGCGGGAAGCTGAGCAGTTCGCCGGCCATCACTTTATCAAGGCCGTAGAGGCGCGCGATGCCGTCACCGAGCGAGGTGATGGTTCCCACCTCGTCGACCTGAACCTTTGAATCGTAGTTCGCGATCTGTTCGCGAAGTAGCTGTGTAATCTCGTCTGCTTTGATCTGAGCCATTCTTTGTTCCTTGCGGTTCTCAGTTCGTATTTCGTATTGCGTAGTTCTTAGTTCACTGTTCCCAGTTCGCAGTTGGTTCGGCGCCTCGGCACCGTGAACTACGAACTATGAACTCGCGGGCTTCAGCCCGCAGTTAATGCCTCTTTCAGCCGCTCCAGGCGGCCGCGCACCGAGCCGTCATACACCGTGGATCCGATGCGCACCACCGTGCCGCCGAGGATGGATTCGTCGAGCTTGAAGCTGGCGTCGATGCGCGCACCGGCAAGCTTGGCCACTTCCGCCACAAGCCGGTCGCGCTCCTCTTTGCCCAGCTCGCGCGCGGTGGTGATCTCCGCCGGGCGAATGCCTAACTGTTCCTGCAGAATGCTGCGATACGCCGCGGCCACCTCGCTCACATGGCCGATGCGGTCGTTGTGAATCAGCACCGCGATCAGGTTGCGCAGCTCCTTCTTGAGGCCCAGCTTCGCATTCAACTTGTCCAGGATTTCAATCTTCTCTGCGGCGGGAATCGCCGGGTTGATAAAAAACTCACGCAACTCGCGGCTGCCATCCCATGTGGCGAGAAAATCGGTTAGCTGGCGGTCGATGGCGGCGGTATCGAGCTTCGCGGCGGTAACCACTTCCGCAAATGCCGTGGCGTAGCGGACAACAAAGGCAGGCATTAGCTCCTTCCTCCTTTGCCGGCGCCATTGGCAGCCACGTCGCTGATGAACTCAGCGATGAGGGCGCGGTCGGTCTCCGCTGTGAGCACGAGTTGCTTCTCCGCCTGTTCAATGGCCAGATCGGCGGCAAAGCGGCGCAGTCCGCGCCGGGCCTGCGCCGCAGCCAGGTTGATCTCCTGCTCAGCCGCGGCCACAATGCGCGTGGTCTCTTCTTCAATCGTGGCCTTAATGCGTGCTTCGTCGTTGCGGCTCTCCTGCTCCACCTGGGCGCGGAACTTTTGAATCTCCGCATTGAGACCGGCGAGCTTGGCCTCAACCGCACTCAGGCGCGCCTTGGCGTCGGCCGTAGCCTCGCGCGCAGTCTGGATGTCGCGAGTCAAAGTCTTGGAGCGGGTGTGCAGCGTGCGCGGAACAATACGCACGATGGGAATCACGATGGCCAGCAGGATGATGACGAAGTTAATGCCTTCGAAGACCCTGGCCGTCGTTTCCACGTTCATGCCCATCTTTTCGCCGATCTTGGCGACGATGGGCGCATGGCGGAAGAGATCCAGCTCCCTCTGCTCGTCATTGGGCGTCGCGGGGGACTCTTCCGTAAAGGGCTGCCTGTGCCTGGAATCAGAGGCCGCATGCGGCTCCTGTGCAGCGGCGCGAGGCGCCATGGATAAGCACGCCAGGAACAAAAGCGCGAAAAAGGGAAACCAGAAGAGTCGAGTGAAACGGTGCTGCTGCATGGGGCAATCTCTCAACGGGAACCCCCGGCGGCCACGGGCAGCACGGCGCGCACGGCCTGGCTGGCCAGCTCGGCGGCTGTGCTCTGAATGGCCTGGCGGGCCGTCGTCGCTTCCGCTTCTACTTCAGCTCTGGCCTTGCTCACCTTCGTGCCGGCCGCTTTACGAGCCGCATCCAGCGCAGCATCCCGCTCCGCATTCCACTGCCTCATGCGCTGCTCGCGCAGCTTGTAGGCTTCGGCGCGCGCCAGGCGCAGCTTTTCCGCGTATTCCGCTGTGCGGGACTCAGCCTGTTCGATGGCCTTGCGTGCGTCTTCCATGGCGCCCAGCGTGAGTGCGCGGCGCTTCTTCAGGGTCTCGGTCAGCGGCCCCTGCACCAGGAACTGGTAGGCCAACACCAGCACAATGAACAGGACGGCGGTAGGTATGGCTCCGACCAGATAGGCCCCGACTTGTTCGATGATCTCTTGCATGATGCGTGGGGATTTGCTCCGGCTTCAGATGAGGTGTGTCTCAGATGGAACACACTGTTTGTATCAGGGGCTAAATACGGAAGTCAACGCGGCGACAAATGGACCCTCCCGCGAACTGTGACTGCAGTCACGGGCGGGAAGATTTCTCCAAAAAAAGGCTTGCTTTTGCCGAAAACAAGCCTACACTAAAGATACCACCTAGACCCGGTCCAGGGTCCAGCGGGCAGCCGGTTTCGGGAACACCTTCCACTCCCGTTTCCGGAGGCCCGCTTCTTAATTTTCAGGGCAAATCGCACAGGGCGGAAACGGCAATTTGTGCACACGGGCGTTTTGCCGCTCCTTCTGACCGTTGAGGGTCGTGCGGTAGGTCAGGGCTTCAGCCCTGACAAAAACTGATCTACCCCTTCTCGGGCCTTCAGGCCCTGAGGTATGCTTCTTCCCAACCCAATGCCAACCTATGCGCTCACGACCGCCACTTATCAGCGGAGGGCCTTGTTCATCCGTACTGAAAACGCGGAGATGCTGGTTAATGTGCTCTTTCATTACCGCGATCAAGGACGCTATCGATTACACGGGTTCGCGGTCATGCCGGAGCATCTACATGTTCTGCTCACGCCAGCGCCGGGCCAGACCATCGAGCGCTGCGCCCAATGCATCAAAGGAAGATTTTCTCACGCCATCAGGGAGCAATTCCGCGGTGAAATCTGGCAGCCTGGTTTCCACGAACACCGGATTCGCGACAAGTCGGACTTTGCTCATCAGATCACGTACATCGCCAGGAATCCGAGCAAACGCGGACTCGACGATCACGCTTATGTGCACATGATGTTCCCCGATCGTCTCGATCCCATGCCGGATGAACTGGACGAACCGTACCTCAGGGCCTGAAGGCCAGCGAATGGGGCAAGCAGATTTTCTGTCAGGGCTGAAGCCCCGACCTACCTGAATCCCATCATGGTCGCGCTTCGGCGTTCGCTTTCTCTGGCGCCAGCAGCCCTTTCGCCCGCAGCCAGATTTCCAGTAGCACGGGCCATTGATCGAGCGCCGGGTCGCTTTTACCCAGCCCGCTTCCATGGCTGCCATGGTCAAAGATGTGCAACTCCGAATCCACGCCGGCCTTCACGAGCGCGTCATAAAAGCGCAGCGCCTGCTCCACCGGCACGGTCTGGTCGGGAAACGTGTGATAGATGAATGTGGGCGGCGTCTCTTTCGTCACGAAAAGATCAGGCGAATACGCGGCACGAAGCGCCTCGCACTGGTCCATCACGTTGAAGAGCTTGCAGTAGCTCAGGTGGGAAGTGTCAGTGGTGATGGCGCCGATCCAGGGATAACCGAGGACGAGATAGTCGGGCCGGCTGGAGACGCGATCGATAGGGTCGTCGGCATCGGGATTGCCGGGAATGGGCTGTGTGCCCGACAACGCGGCCAGATGGCCGCCCGCCGAGAAGCCGATGACCACGATGCGGTCAGGCGCGATGTGATAGTCCAGCGCGCGGGCGCGCACGGTTTGGATAGCGCGGCGGGCGTCGAGCAGCGGAACCGGCAGCAGGTAGCCGTGGGACGAAAGCCGGTAGCTCAGGATGAAGGCCGTAAAGCCGCGTGCTGTAAACCAGTCGGCCACCTGCCGGCCTTCGAGGTTGCCCGCGAGATGCTGGTACGCGCCCCCCGGAAAGATGACCACGGCCGAGCCGTTGCCTGTTCCCGGATGTGGATCAAAGATGGTCAGCGTCGGGATGTCGTCGCAGGTGTTGCCTTTGGCCTGCGGAGCAGGACCAGGCCAGAGACGGATCGTCTGCACACCGAGAAAGGCATTGTTGGTGCCGGCGACGGCGCAGGGCGAGAGCTGCGCATGCGCCACGGCAACTGAGAGCGCTCCGGCGGCGAAAAGGGCGAGAAGCTGCTTCATTCAAAACCTCGCGGATGTTCGCGAAGGATTATAAAAGCAGGATCTACTCCCGGTTCCCTGTTCCCTATTCCCTGCCTCTTACAGCCAGATCGCAGGGTGCCCCATCTTAGCCGCGTTGTCTGCGGCTAAGGTGGGAAAGCACTCCCGCAGACTCGCGAGCCTCTGACGACTGTTCCCCGACAACCTGCAACTGACCACTGTCCTTACAGCCAGATCGCCTTATGCCCAGGACAGCTATCGGCCGCCTGGCCGCAGAAGATCTCGGCCAGTTCCAGGCCGTAGCGCACAAAATAATACGCTGCCCCGTGTACCCTCTCCTGCAGCACGCCACCGGGAAAGAGCGCCTGGGCAATGGTTTCCGCGTGGCGCGCGAGCGAGTTCTCGCGTTGGAGCTGGAAGTTCGCCGCCAGCGTGCGTAGACGGTCCATCTGGTAGCGCATCTTGCTCGCCGCTGTCTCCGCAGATTGGCCCAGACCCTTGTCCTGCGTGCGCATCCAGTCCACGAGCGCGGTCAACTCGGCATCCAGAGCATTGCCCGCCGCGGCGAGCTTTCTCTTAGTCTCGATCGGCATGAGCCGTGCCCCCAGCAGCTTGGCCAGTGAGGAGGCATCTTCGGCAAAGACGCGGTCGAGCGCCAACTCGTACCGCCTCAGCAGCTCGGCGATGGAAGGTTCGATCAACGTCGCGGAAAAACGCGGCGCGGCCGGCGTTTGCCTGCCCAGAATCCGCTCGTAGAGCACCGCCGACTGCGCAAAGTACGCAATCTCCGCCGGTCCTCCGATGATCTGCGAATTCGAGAGCAGAAAATCCTGGAAGACCGGCCGCAGCAACGCTGAAGGCGAGATTCGCTCCGGTTCCGCTTCCAGAATCCCCACCAGATCGGCGGTCGAGTAACTGCCGTGGCCCGCTTGCCAGAGGCCGTTGGGCTCGTCGGCCGTGGGTGCAACACGCTTGAGGGCCGTGCGTGCGCCGGTCTTGTCGTCAATGAGAAAGAGCACGCTCGATTGCGGCGCGACGGCGACCTGGACATGATAGCCGGCCGCTTCCAGCGCCTGGTTGCGCTCGACCAACGCGGCGTGTAACTCGTCGGCACGCTCAATGGCGGCTCGAAGCACGGGTGCGCCCAGGCGATGGAACTCGCGTCCGCTCGCATCCACCACCAGCAAACCCTGCGTCGCAAACGCGCCTGAGTAGAAGGTCGCAAAGGCCTCAGCGAAGGTCCGGCCCGGCCGATAGCCGTCAAAGAGCGTAGCGACGGAATCATCTGCGCCCAGCAGATTCTTGGCCTGTTCGACGAGCGGTGTAATCGACTCGTCGAAGGTAAGCCCGCCTACAGACCGGGCCGCCTCAGGCGCAGTCTCGTAGACCAGCTTCCGCAGCTCCCGACCGGCGGGAAAGGTCACGTTGTTGACCTCGGCGAAATCGTGGTCCTCACTCCCCAGCCAGAAGATAGCGGCATGGGGATGGCCCGCGGCTGTAGCCTGGCGGGCGCGCGCAACGGCCGTCGCCGCTTTGAACGGCGTGAAGAGCGGACCGCCGAAAAGAGCAACCTGCTGGCCGGTAACCACCGTCCCCGCTCCCTGGGCGAGCGCCGCCAGAGCTGGCGCGGCCGAAGGCGATGGGTTTTGCGCCGCGAGAAGCTGGACGAGGGCGGGCCAGTGTTCCGGGAGAGGTGGGCGTTGTTGCCACACAGCGTCCGAGGGCAGGGCAGAGTAGAACTCTCGCACGGCAGGTTCGCTCGCGCTAAAGTCGGCAAAAAGCCGGCTCATGCCGGGCGCTACGGTCACGGGATAACACTCAGCGGTCAGCAATTCGTTCACTTCGGCCCATCTGCCTTTTAGGGGACTTTGGGAATTCGGCTCCAGTTAAGGATGCCATGCCCGGGAGATTCGATGCAGAACTGCGGGGGGAAACAATGTCAGCAGATGCATTTGCGTATACTCATTTTGAATTGAGCGCGCGGTCGTGCGCAGGGAGAGCGAGGAGAGATGGCCAGGAAAGGAAAGGGAAAAGCGGCGAAATCCGGACCGAAATCCGGATCCGGGAAGGCCGGTCGGCAGAAGAAGGAGCGTGCGGAAAAGGTTGCGCCCGGCAAGGGCAAAGAGGCGCGCGGCGGAAAATCGAAGAAGAATGCGAAGAAGCAGGGAAAGCGCTCTGAGAGCGCCGTTGTCGTGAGCGAGCAGCTCATCAGCTCGGAGGTCGTGTTTACCGGACCCCTGTTCCGCGTCCACCACGACAAGCTGATCGAGCCGGGCGGCCGCACAAATGAACGCGATGTGATTCGCCACAACGGCAGCGTCGTGATCCTGGCTATCGACAGCTCAAAGAGCAAGAAGAATCCCTGGGTGGTGATTGAACGGCAGTATCGTCACGCCGCAAAGCAGTATCTGTGGGAACTGCCTGCGGGAAAACTCGATGCGGGTGAGGAGCCGCTCAAGGGCGCGCAGCGCGAATTGGCTGAAGAGACCGGTTACCGGGCCAAGAAATGGACTCCGCTGGTCGAGTACTACCCAAGCCCCGGTTTCCTGGGTGAGTCAATGAAGGTGTTTCTTGCCGAGGGACTTCAGGCGGGCGAGGCAAAGCCGGAAGAGGATGAGGAGATTGAATTCCGGCTGGTCAGACTGTCGGATCTGCTGAAAATGGTCGACAAGGGAGCGATCCTCGACGGCAAAACAATTACCGGCGTGCTGCTCTACACGCGAACGAAAGGCAAATCGCGAAAGAAATGACGGCACTGAAAATGTTCGCGTGAAGTCATTGTCGATGCATATGTTATGCAGAGCCCCGTTCTGTTTCCGCTAATTTCATTTTGTGAATATTCTGATGAAAAATGCCAATCAACCTTTCCCTGATTTTGAACGTCTTAGAAAGTATCGGTGTGGGAGTTCCCCCCTTCTATCACCAAGATTCTGCAAGACCCCACCAAAGGAAGGCAGGAACCTGTGGCTCAGTACAAGGGAAAGGTTAAGTGGTTCAACAACGCCAAGGGCTACGGATTCATCGGACGCGAAGACGGGCCAGATGTATTCGTTCACTACTCCGCAATTCAACTGGACGGGTACAAGACGCTCAAAGAGGGCGATGACGTCGAGTTCGATATTGTCGAGGGCCAGAAGGGTCCCCAAGCGGATGCCGTAGTCCGCTTCCGCGACAGCGCCCACAGCGCAGCGTAAGAGTGCGGAGGCCGGGTGTTCCCGGTACGACCGCAGCGCAAGGCGTGTTGTGCCTCGTAGATTTTTCCCCAGTGATCACAATTTGGGGCTGTTGACCACCGCTTGATGTGGTGTGTGTGGATGTGCGTGCGTCGCACGCTGATTGGCTTCCGTGCCGCATATGATCAATACTGATCGATACTGCGGGGGGAGCTAGGCCGGAATGGACAATCGTACATTTGCACGTCTGCTGGAAGAGACCGCCGATCTGATGGAGATCGATGGCGCTGACAGCTTTCGTGTGCGCAGCTACCGCCGCGCGGCCGAAGCTGCCGAGCAGACAACCGTCGACCTGATGGCCGCTGCAGCGGATACAGCCCGCCTGCTCGAAATCGATGGCATCGGCAAAAGCATGGCCGGCAAGCTGCAGGCAATTGCCGCCACCGGCACCTTGCCGCAGCGCGATGAACTGCTGGCCAAATACGGCGTAGGCCTGCTCGAACTCTTGAAGCTGCCCGGCATGGGGCCCAAGACGGTCGCGCTCTTCTGGGATGCGGCGCAGATCGCCTCCATCGACCAGCTTGCCGAAGCAATTGAGGCGGGCCGTCTCAGTGGCCTGCCGCGCATGGGCGCAAAGCAGATCGAAAAGTTGCGCAAGGGCATCGAGGACTATCGGCGCTCGGCGGGACGGTTCCGCATCGACATCGTCGACGAGGAAGCGCGGCGCATCTCCGCATACCTGCTCAATTTTCCCGGCATCGAGCGCGTAACCCCGGCCGGCTCTTTGCGGCGCGGGCGCGAGACGGCAGGCGATCTGGATCTGCTGGCGACCGGGCCGGCCTGTGTGCCCGACCAAACCGCGGACGCAGTCGAATACGTGGCCGCGTACCCGGGCATTCACGACATGATCGCCAAGGGCGAGAACAAGGTGAGCTTTCACGTGCAGCAGGGATTGCAGGTGGACGTGCGCTTGCTGCCCACGGGTTCATACGGCGCGGCGCTGCAGTATTTCACCGGCTCGAAGGCGCACAATGTTTCGCTGCGGCAGCGCGCCTTGAAGATGGGCTACACGCTGAACGAGTGGGCACTGGCGCGGCTCGACGATGGAACTCCCGTGGCTGCAGCCACAGAAGAAGAGATTTACGCCGCCCTTGGCATGGAGTGGATGCCGCCGGAGATGCGCGAGAACCTGGGCGAGATTGAAGCTGCCGCGCACAGCAGCTTGCCGCAACTGATTGCGGCAACCGACATTCGCGGCGACGTGCACATGCACACCACCGCCAGCGACGGGCGTAGTTCGATCCGCGAGATGGCTGAGGCCGGGCTCGCCTGCGGCTACGAATATATCGCCATCACCGATCACTCGAAGAACCTGGCCATGACCAACGGGCTCGACGAGAAACGCGCCCTCGAGCACATTCAGCGGATTCGCGAGATCGATCGCGCCATGGAGGGCCGGATCCGCGTGTTCGCTGGGATCGAAGTGGATATTTTGGCCGACGGCGCGCTCGACCTGGCCGATGAGGTGCTCGCACAGATGGAAATCGTCATCGCCAGCGTGCACACCCGTTTTGAGCAAAGCCGCGAAGAGATGACCGCGCGTGTTCTGCGGGCCGTCGAGAACCCTTATGTGAGGATTCTGGGCCATCCCACGGGTCGGCTGCTGCTCCGCCGCGAGCCCTTCGCGCTCGACACCGGCGCCGTGCTGCGCAGGGCCGCCGAGCTTGGCGTGGCCATGGAGCACAACGCCGCGCCGGAACGGCTCGACCTGAACGACCGCGACCTGCGGCTGGCCAAGGAGTTAGGTTGCAGGATCGTGATCAACTCCGACTCGCATGACAGCCGCAACCTGGGCAAGATGGGTTACGGCGTGCGGCAGTTGCGCCGCGCCTGGCTCACGCCCGAAGACGTGCTGAACACGCGCGGGGCTGAGGAGTTCCTGGCGGGGTTGCGGGCCAGGCCATAGTAGTTTGGTGGTAATAAAAGGTAATAAAAGGTATTGACACTTGATTTCGGCCGCTGCAAACTAGGAGTAAGCTTACCTACGGCGTGCCG
>JASHVE010000081.1 GCA_030039675.1 Acidobacteriaceae bacterium
CCCACGGAAAAGGAGTTGGCCGCCTTGATTGACAGTGAGGCCTTGCGCTTGACGGAGCTGACGGGCAAAGTGCTGCAAACGGCTGAAATGGCCGAGGCAACTCTGAAAGTCGACTACGAGAAGATTGATCTCGACCGCCTTCTTGAGCAGTGCTGTGAATGGTTCACTCCCATTCTGCAGGATCATCCTCTGCGCCTGTCCTGTGAGGCCGGAATCGACGATGTATGGGCGGATATCCAGCTTCTGCATATGGCTCTCTTTCAAATGATCGACAATGCCGCGAAATACGCGCGAGCAGCGTCGCCCATCACTTTGCGTGTTCAACCTACAGATGCCGAGATCCTATTTAGCGTGCACAACGAGGGTTCATACATTCCACCGGAAGAAACGCTGCGCATTTTTCAACGTTTCTATCGGTCTCCGGATGCGCAATATAAGGCGCCGGGCACCGGTATCGGTCTCTCGGTTACGAAAAGAATTGCTGAAGCTCACCTCGGAAATGTGTGGGTGGAAAGCGATCCTGAGATGAATACCACATTCTTTTTGGCGCTGCCACATATCCGGAAGGAGTCATAAGGTGGAAGAACCGCAAGGCAAAGTTCTGATTGTGGAGGATGATGTCTCGCTGCGTCGCAGCCTTCGCGCAACGCTTGGCATTCTCGGCTTCGAGATGGGTGAAGCGGGCAGCGGAGAAGAGGGTCTCGCCAGCCTGCGCACAGGGCAATACGATGCTGTGCTGCTCGACATCAACATGCCCGGCTTAGGAGGCATTGAGACATGCATTCGTATCCGGCGCAATTTTACGCGGCTTCCCATTCTCATGCTCACTGTCCGCGGCGGTGAAGACGACAAAGTCAAGGCGCTTGAATCCGGCGCCGATGATTACGTCACCAAACCTTTTCGGATTCGGGAGCTCGCAGCCCGGCTTCGCACTGCCATCCGCCGCTACCACGCCCCGGAAACACCTGCGGAATTGCCTATCAGCGTGGGCGACCTCACGCTCGAACCGGCACGCCGCATCGTTCAAAAGTCAGGAACGGAAATTCACTTGACCCCGCTCGAATTCGACACGCTCAAAGTTCTCATGTCGCATGTTGGCCATCCCGTCTCTCATGCGCGGCTGCACGGCGCGCTGGGTCTTTCCGGCGATTTCTCGAATCGCGGGCACCTGCGGGTACTCATTGGACAACTGCGCAGGAAACTCGGCGACAACTCCGCCAATCCCACCTACATCGTCACAGACGGATACGTCGGCTACCGATTTCGCGACCCATCCATTCCTCGTGGATAACATCTGAGAAGGACATCCGTTTAGCGTTCTACGGAAGGGAGTCTTCCGTGCAGCTTCCGTGCAAGGCGCCCGTGTGCCCGACGGACGGCAGGCGTCGCCGCGCGGCGGCCGTGTTGGTCATGCTGCTGTTGCGGTGTTTTTCGCTTCTGCAACTATTGCGCATGGAGCACAGGTTCAGGTATAGGATGCAACGGTAGCATTTTTTCAGCTCGGAGGCCCTCTGTAGGGGGTTCAACAAATCCTGATGGCCGCAGAGGTCTCGAACGTCCCAGACGCAACGCCGTTTAGTGGTTGGACTGTGCTGCTAACCGGTAACCGCCACCATTGTCCCAGACGAAACCTGAACGCTATGCGAATAGGAAAAGCCCATGTTTGATAAGCGATTTCTGCTCTCCGCAGCCTTTGCGCTGCTTGGTTCAGCACCGATGTTCGCGACCGGTCCTTCTTTTCAACCCGATGTCACTTTCAGCGGTTCAAGTCTTTCCGGCTGGCACATCCTGGGCCAGGCAAATTGGCGTGCTGACAACGGCGAACTGATTGGAACGCCTCAGTCCGGGGGCGGAGGCTGGCTGATGTTAGATCATTCGTATCAAGATGTGGGACTTTACGCCGACTTCCGCTGCACCAGCGGCTGCGAAACCGGGGCGCTGTTCCGCGTAGAAAAAACCGCGGATGGCTGGAAAGGAATCTACGTATCGCTCACAGAGCCGGATATCCCTTCCTACAGCGTGACCCTCGACGCTGAGGGAAAAATTCTCACACGCGACAAGCTGCGCCGTGGCGGAGGCCTGATCCGGGTGGCTCCTCCGCCGAATCCCAATGCACCGGAGCGCCGGTTTAATCTTCCTCACTACGATGTGCAACTGCCCTTCGAGGCTCCCGACACGAAGCTGCGCCCCGATGACTGGAATCAGATCGAGTTCATGTTCGATGCGAACATCGTCCGCGCCGTCCTCAACAATGGCCGCGAAGCCGGCGGCGTGACCGACGAAGGCTACGGGCCTTTTGCATTGTACGTCGGCGGCAGCGGCGAAGTGCGTTTCAAAAACGTGGCCTATACGGATCTCGGCCTGCACGTCCGTATTCCCGACAAGACGTCGAGCGATTTTCGCCGGCAGCAGATCAGCGATTTCTACTACTCCATGACCGCCGCAGCGGCCGACTTTAACCGCGACGGGGTATTGGATATCGTCTCGGGGCCCTACATCTATTACGGGCCCGACTACACCAAGAGCAGAGAGATTGCCCTCGCCGAATCGACCAGCCCTTCCACGTCATTCAACGAGTACTGGGTGGAGTACGCCGCGGATTTTACCGGCGACGGCTGGCCCGATGTCATCAACGTGACGTACGGGGGAGAAAAAAGCGGCGTGTATCTGTATGTGAATCCCAAAGGCGAAAACCGCCGTTGGGACATGTACAAGGTGGTATCCGGTGTCCAGAGCGAGATTGCCGTGCTGGCTGACGTGGATGGCAGCGGCCAACCTGCCATCGTCTACATGGGTGACGGATACGTCAGTTATGCCAAGCCGGACCCGGCCAATCCGACCGCCCCGTGGATCGTCCACCATGTCTCTGAACAAGGCTATGGCACAGCTCATGGCATTGGGGTGGGCGATATCAACGGCGACGGACGCATGGACATCGTGAATATGTACGGCTGGTGGGAACAGCCTCCCGCGGGTAGTAATGAGCAATGGAAATATCACCCAGAGGTCTTCGGCCGCTACGGCCACGGTATCTCCGGCGGCAGCGTAATGGCTGTGTACGACGTGAATGGCGACGGCCTCAACGACGTGGTGACCGCGCTGAATGCTCATGGGTGGGGTATGGCGTGGTTCGAGCAGAAGCGCGACGCGCAGGGTCACATTTCTTTCGTGCGGCACATGATCATGGATGACCTCGGAACGAAGGACGAGAATGCAGGAGGAGTGGTGTTTTCGGAGCCGCACGGAACCACCTATGCGGATGTGGACGGCGACGGCATCCCCGACTTCATCGTGGGCAAGCGATATTGGTCGCACAACGCTGACTATCTGGATCCCAATCCATTCGGTCAACCGCTTCTTTACTGGTACAAGACAGTCCGTGATCCAAAGGCCCCGGGAGGCGCCCGGTTCGTGCCGGAGTTCATCGATAATCGCTCCGGCGCGGGCTCGACTCTGCTGGCCGTAGACTTGAACAAAGACGGGGCCATGGATATCGTGACCGCGAATAAACTGGGGACGTTCATCTTCTGGGGCAAACCACACGCCGGAGGAAGCGCGAACACGAACCATTGACGGCAGACCCGCATTCCCGGATGCAGAAGGGCGCAGAGCGAATCGGCACGGCACATTTGCCGAACGGTGCCGGCTGCTTCCGGGATAGCTGGCAAATCATGCCCGCCATTGGATCTCGATTCACTGGGCCTGCTGTCCGCCAACGGTTTGCGCTTCCAGTGGTGCTTGCAGATTGATCCTTTTTGAGTCCGCATGAACGGTAACCTTGGCGCCCTTGGCGAGGTATGGACCAATCACCTCGGGCCGCTTCCAGTCGAGAGTCCATCCGCGCTCAATAGCCACGGCCGTGTACTGCCCCGGCACTACGTTCTCAAAGTCAAAGCTTCCGTCCGAGTCGCTCTGGTTGGGCCGCCAGGCATACCGCCCGGCTTTGAGATCTGCGGGTACCAGGAGCACGAAGACTCCGCTCGCAGGCTTCTCATCACGGGTAACGAATCCGGTGATGGAGGTCGCGGGCTGCAGGGCGAACACCGTCAACTCGATCGGATCGTTGTTCACTTTCAGCGCCGAGCCATCCACCTTCGCTCCGTTGACTGCAAGCTGCACTACGGCTAAATTCCTGCCACTCGCATTGACTCTCACTTCGTAGTTGCCAGGCAGCGCCTGGCGCATCTGGAACGCGCCGTCGGCCGCAACCGCGGCAGACGCTGCCGATTCGCCCTGCGCTGAGACAAGAAAGATCGTGCAGTTATTCGGCAAACCTGCGTTATCCGCAACAACGAGTTTGCCTGAAACCGTGGCCATGGGATGGAGAGAGGATGCGTCGATGCGCAAGTCGCTTGAGGAAACGTCGATGCTCCCGGCCCGTGCCACATCCACCGCCTGATTGGGACCCTGAAGCTCGATATTGTATTGCCCCGGAGCAATGCCGGAAATCTCAACGCTCGTCGAGCCCTCATCGTTACCATTACCTCGCTCAAAGAAGGATTGACCGGCGCCAATGAAATCCGTAATGCCGAAGACCTCCTGCCGTAACTGCGGCATGGCGATGCCGCCTTGCGTATCACTCTTCGCTACCTGAAACGAGATATGCACCGCCGGTACCGGATGGAACGTAATATCAGCCTGCACGTGATCGCCCGCATTCAGCGAGATCGCCTCTGCGCCGGCGGGATCGGGAACATCCGGAAAGCAGGTGAGAGGATAAGCAAGGTCGAGTGCTGAACGGGACTGCGCCGCTGCGTTGTCGCCGCCCGCCCATCGCATCGGGCCGTTCATCTGGCTGTACCACGGGTTTCCTGATGCGCACAGGTAATACGTGCCGGGCGCGAGACGCGGAAATTCGAAGTTGCCCATGGAATCCGCGACAACGGCGGAAGCACGCAGGATTCGATTCACCCCTTCGCCGTGAGTTTGCCGGTATAACGAAAGACGGGCTTGCGGAACCGGGTCTCCGGAATCCTCGGTTGCCGTTCCAAAGATTGCTCCGAGGGGCGGAAGGCTCAGTGCGAGGCCGGTCGTGTCCAGATTTTCGCCGGTCACAATGGCAGTCACCGCCCCATCGTGCTGCTCAAAACCTGTAGGAGCGTACCCGCGGCGGAAAGCGACTAAAAGGAATTTACCGTCAGGCAAGTTCGAAAAAGAAAAACGGCCTTCTGCGTCTGTCACCACCTCCGCTGCGATCTTGAGGTCATGTGCTTCTCTGAGTGTTACATCCGCTCCTTCGAGAGGCTGCCCGCTGGCGGCGCTTGAGACGACTCCGGCGATGATGCGATCGCCTGTTTGCGCAGGCGCGGCCGGGCCCAAGACGCACGCGGTCAGTGCTCCGAGGGAACACGCAACTGCCATCCGGATCATTCGCTCGCCTCTTGTACGGTACTGGGCACCGGATCGATCTGCACTTGCGTCACCGCTCCCGGTTCGATGGTGACAGTTTGTCCTTCCTTGGCCAGTCGCGACATTTCCTCTGAATCGTCGAGATCAATATCGTGAGGTTCTTTGAACGCCACAATCAAATAGGCCCCAGGGG
>JASHVE010000082.1 GCA_030039675.1 Acidobacteriaceae bacterium
GAATCCCCATGGATCGAGCCCGTGGGGAAAGACCCCCATCGCCACGCGCAGGCAGCCGTAGGCGCCCAGCTTCATCACCACGCCGGCCAGCAGCATGGATGCTGCGGTAGGCGCGGCCACGTGGCCCGTCGGCGCCCATGTGTGAAATGGCCACATGCCGGCTAGAATCGCAAAGCCGATGAAGACCAGCGGGAAAAGCCACATCTGCATGTGTACAGGCAGCCCTGCGTGCGCCAGATCAGCCAGAGCCGTCGAGTGGCTGCCCGAAGCACTGTAAGCGGCAAGCAGACCGATCAGCACCATAGCGGAGCCCACGAAAGAATAGAGCGCGAGCTTCATGGCGCCGTACTCGCGCCGCGTCGATCCCCAGATCGCGATCAGGAAATACTTCGGCACAATCGCGATCTCATAGAAGACGAAGAGCAGGAAGAAGTCGAAGCTCAGAAAGACGCCGTAGACGCCGCCGATCAGCGCGAGATAAAACGCGAAGAACTGATTCGTGCGCAGCTCGATGTTCCAGCTGAAGAGAATGCCGGCCACTGAGGCGAGGCCGGTGAGCAGCACCAGCACGCGGCTGATACCGTCGGCGGCAAGCCGGTAGTGAATGCCCATCGAGGGAACCCAGACCGCGTCCGTAATCACCGTGGTGCCCTGGCCCATGCCTCCCGCAAACCCGGCTATCGCAATCGCAAGGCCGGCCACGGCGATGGCGAGCGCCAGCCAGCGCGCAGCGCTGTTCCTGCCCTTCGGCAGCAGCGTTTCAAGAAGCGCGCCGGCAAATGAAAGATAGATCGTCCACGCGAGCATCTACAGCGGTTCTCCAGTCACTACCAATCGGAGCCAATTCTGTTGAGTGGGTCTTGCCCTCAGGCAAAACCCACCTTTCACAACGTACAAAATGCCACCCGCACTGGAGAACCGCTCTTAAAATCTCCAATGCGCCAGCAGATTCACCACCGTCGGATTCACGGTGTCAACAATCAGCTGGGGCACAAGGCCGAGCAGAAGCATGAGGCCGATCACCGGTGCCAGCGCCATCCGCTCGCTTGCATGCAGATCGGGGAATTGGGCCCAGCGCTCGGGTACGGGGCCAGTGAACACTTTTTGAATCACAGTCAGGATGACGGCTGCCGTTACGAGCAAACCAAGCACCGATACCGTCGCGCTGATCCAGGACAAGGGAAAGACGCCGCGGAAGATGAGGAACTCGCCAACGAAGCCGTTCAGTCCCGGCAAACCCAGCGACGAAAACAATGCGATGCCCATCAGTCCTGCAAACACCGGCGCAGGCTTGCGCAATCCGCCGAAGTCGTCGATGCCGCGCAGGCCGCCGGAACGCATCTGGATCATCGCGATAAACCAGAAGAGCGCCGCTGCGGTGATGCCGTGATTGAACATCTGCAGAATGACGCCATCGAGCGCTGCAGCCTGGCTTGCCTGCGCTGCCGCGCCCGAAACCGGAATCGCCAACGCGAAGATGCCGAGCAGACAGTAGCCGAGGTGGTTCACCGAAGAGTACGCGAAGACGCGCTTCAGATCCTTCTGCGCCGCCGCCGCCCACGCGCCCATCACTACTGTCGCAACGGCGAGCACCAGCAGTGGCGTCCGCATTGCAGCAATCTGCGCACCGAAGATCGGCAGCGCGATGCGCAGCAGGCCATACACACCCATCTTCGACATCGCACCAGTCAGCAGCATGGTCACGGGTGAAGGCGCCTCTGCATACGCATTCGGCAGCCACGTATGGAACGGCATCAGCGGCACCTTCACGGCGAATCCCGCGAGCACGCCGATCGCAAGCCAGGGCATTACGGGGCCGAGATGCGCAGTAACAACTTTGGTAAGTTCGCCCGACGTGGCCCAGGCAGTAAGCATCCCAAAGTCCATTGTGCCCGTGCAGAGAAAGATAGCGAGGAACGAGAGCAGCAGCGCTACCGACCCGGCCATGGTGTAGACGAAGAACTGCGTGGCCGCCGGGCCGCGCTTCGGACCACCCCACAGCTTGATGAGGAAGAACGCCGGGATCAGGCTCAGCTCCCAGAAGAGAAACCAGTGGAAGAAATTAAGCGCAGTGAACGAGCCAACAAGACCTGACTCAAGCAGCAGCACCAGCGCGTAGTAGAGCCCAGGCTCATGATGGACGCGATGCGCCGCGTCGACGGACATCAGCGTGACAATCGCGGAAAGCACCAGCATGAGCGCGCCCAAACCATCCACACCCAGGTGGTACTCGATGCCAATGGACGGAGCCCACGGGTGCAGCTCCACCATGCCCATGGTTCCATCCGCGGGCAGGTGCATCCACACCACGAGCGCGAGCACAAGACTCACGAGCGCAGTCAACAGCGCCACGCCGCGCGCCTGCTTGCCGGCAAACAGCGCAATCGTTGCGCCGATGATGGGCAGCACGATTAAAAGTGTAAGAATCGGAAACCCGGCCGACGATCCGGTGACAAATCCGTTCATGGCCGGCTGCTCCAGAAGAGGATTGCGGCCAGCGCGACTACGGCTACCGCCAGAATCCTGAGATAGATCTGCACGCGGCCGTTCTGCACGCGCGCCAGCAGCCCACCGCCGGTCGAAATCTCTTCGCAGGTCTTATTGAAGCACCCATCAACCCCGTCGACGTCAATTATGCGATTGAGGTGCGCCCAAAGACGGAAGAGTCTCGCAATGGCGGCCACGATGCCGCCCCAAACGCGGCGGTCCAGCCGGTCGGCCACACGGGCCCACCACGCGTAGAACGCGATCACCGTTGCGCCGTAGAACTCGTCCGCATAAAGGCGGTCGCGCAAGCCGGCCCAAAGCCACGGTGCAGTCTTCTCCAGCACGTCGGGATCTTCCGCTTTCGGCGATTTGTTGCCGTAGAGCCAGATGCCGAGCCCGATGCCCACGAACACAACCAGAGATGAAGTGAGCATCAGCAGTCCAAGTCCCGGCTCAGCGAATCCGTGCCAGCTGAAAGACGCGCTGTGCCCCTCCAGAAATGCGCGGAACCACGGCCAGGCAGGCGTTCCGACAAATCCAAGAGTCAGCGCAAAGAAGGCAAGAATCGCGAGCGGCACCGTCATCACGCGGGGGCTCTCATGCGCTGGATGGTGCCCGCGCCAATAGCCGAAGAAGACATAACTGACCTGACGGGTCATGTAGAACGCCGTGAGCAGCGCGCCAAAGACGAGCAGGTAATAGGGCCCCTGAATCGCACCCGAGTGCGCGGCCTCCAGAATGCCGTCTTTGCTCCAGAAGCCAGAGAAGAGTGGAAATCCGCACAGCGCCAGCATGCCGATACCGTAAGTGATGAAGGTGACCACCATATCGGCCTTCAGTCCGCCCATGTGCCGAATATCCTGCTCTTCGTGGCAGCCGTGAATCACCGAACCCGCGCCCATGAACAGCAGCGCCTTGAAGAAGGCATGCGTGATCAGGTGAAACATGCCTACGGCCACGCCGCCCAATCCAAGGCCGGCCATCATGTAGCCGAGCTGCGAAACCGTCGAGTAGGCGAGGATGCGTTTGATGTCGTTCTGTGCAATCGCGATCAGCGCGGCAAACACCGCAGTCGCCGCGCCGATCCAGGTCACCACAACCAGCGCAGTCGTAGTCCCTGTCGCGGAGTCGCCGAGCGGCGCGCCCGCCGACATCAGCGGATAAACCCGCGCGATAAGATAAACGCCTGCAGCAACCATCGTCGCCGCGTGAATCAACGCGGAGACCGGCGTGGGGCCTTCCATCGCATCAGGCAGCCACACGTGCAGCGGCAGCTGCCCACTCTTGCCCGCCGCGCCGGCAAAGATCAGCAGACCGATTGCGCCCGCTGCGGTAAGCCCGAGAGCTGCATGGTGCGAGAGCAGACCGGCCAGCGCAAATCCCTCCATGGAACCGAGGCCATGGTTATAAAACAGCAGCGTGCCGGTGTCGTTGAAGAGCCACACGATGCCGAGCAGAAAGAAGATGTCGCCCACGCGCGTGGTAAGAAAGGCTTTCTTCGCTGCGGCAGCGGCCGAAGGCTTGTGATACCAGAAACCGATCAGAAGATACGACGTCAGGCCTACCAGTTCCCAGCACATGAACAAGAGCAGCAGCGAGTTGGCAATCACAACGCCGAGCATCGCGCCGGCAAACAACGAGAGAAAGCAGAAGAACCGCGTGAAGTTCTCGTCGTGCGCCATGTAGCCGACGGAGTAGATGAAGATGAGCAGGCCCACAAAGCAGACCATCACCATCATCACGGACGAGAGCGGATCGAGCACCCACCCGAGATCAACCGTAGAGTTACCAAATTGAATCCAGGTAAAGTTCAACGTCTCGCGCACGGCAACATGGTTCGCCCAGCCGGCGAGCACATGCCCAAATGCAACCAGCGACAGCAACAGTGAAAAGCCGAGAGACCCGATGGCCAATGCAGCGGCGGCAGTGCGCCGGGGCTGCTTCAGCAGTGCAATGACGCCCGCGGCGACGATCGGCACAGCGGGAATGAGCCACAGAATCTCCGCAATGGGAGAAGCCGCGAGTTGTGGAGTGAACGGAACGGCTTGCTCGATCAAACTTTCATCCTTTCATCCTGTTCATCTGGTCGAGATCAGTCGTGCGCGTGTGGCGATAGATTTGGATCACGAGTCCCAGGCCGACGGCTGCTTCAGCCGCGGCTACGGCGATCGAGAAGATGGCGAACATCATGCCGGTGAGCGCCTCCGGATGCGGCCCGTAGCGCCAGAAGGCGATGAAGTTGAGGTTGGCTGCATTGAGCATCAACTCGATGCCAATCAGCACCAGGATGGCGTTGCGCCGCGTAAGCGCCCCGGCAAGACCAATGGCAAACAGCAGTGCAGCAACCAGCAGATACGCCGCCAGCGGCGAAGCGACGACCATCACCGCGTCCTCTCTTTCTCGTGCAACGCGACAATCACAGCACCGATGGTAGCCGCCGTCAGCAGCAGGGCAACAATCTCCAGCGGCAGTACATAGCGGCCCACCAGCGCATTGCCGATATCCTGCACCGTGACCGTGGGCGCAGCCGCCACGAGCGGTAGTGCGCGTGCGCCGGCCAGCACCGCCCAGCCCAGCACGGCAAACACACCAGCCGCGATCACCAATCCGGCGAACCAGCTCTTGCTGAAGACGCCTTCCTGCGCCGTCTCAGAACTGCGCGTGAGCAAGATCGCAAAGACCACGAGAATCGCGACGGCGCCGATGTAAATGAGGATCTGCGCAAAGCCGGCAAACTGTGCGTCAAGGCCGAGAAAGAGCAGCGCCAGTCCTGCGAAAGCCACCGTAAGCGCCAGCGCACAATGCACCGTGTTGCGCAGCAGCACGGCGGCCAGCCCACCGGCCAGCGTAAGCGCCGCGATCAGATAAAACACAAAACTCATCGGCGCTCCTTACTCTGCATAGCGGTAGCTCCTCGGTCCAAAGTGCTTCCTGCGCATCTCGATCCGGCCCATCAACACATAGGCTCCGGCAAGGATCGCCGTGCACACCACCCAGCGCGCCCAGCCTTCGCCCATAAAGCGCCAAAGCGCGGTAACGACGAGATTGAGCAGCGTGAAGGGCAGCACGAACTTCCACGCGAAGTTCATCAACTGGTCCTGGCGCAGGCGCGGCAGCGTGCCGCGCATCCAGATGAAGACGAAGATCGCGGCCATCACTTTGGCGAAAAACCAGATCCACGAGGGAACGACACTGAGAAACGAGAGCGGCGCCGACCACCCGCCGAGGAACAGTGTCGCGCCAAGGCCGGAGATCGAAAACATGCCCAGGTACTCGCCGAGAAAGAACAGCGCAAATTTGAATCCTGAATACTCGGTGAAGTAGCCGGCGACCAGCTCGGATTCACCCTCGGGCAGATCGAAGGGTGTGCGGTTCGTCTCCGCCGTCGCAGCGATGGCGAACATGAGAAAAGCCGCGAACCCCCAGGGCGTAAATACATACCAATGCGGAAAGATGCCGGTGTACTGATTCTGCGCCGCAACAATCTTCGTGAGCGACAGCGAGCCAGTGATCATGACCACCGACACGCTCGAGAGCAGCAGCGGCACCTCGTAGCTGATCATCTGCCCCACGGCGCGCATTGCGCCCAGGATCGAATACTTGTTGCGGCTCGACCAGCCCGCCATGAAAACGCTCAGTTCAGTTGACGCTCCCATCGCGAAGAAGAACAACAACCCGGCGTCCATGTCGACCAGGACCATGTTGCGGCCCATGGGCAGCACGGCAAAGCCCATAAAGACTGCAACCACAAGCACGAGCGGCGCGAGAAAATGCACTGCCGCATCAGCGCGGAACGGGATCACGTCTTCCTTGGTCAGCGCCTTGATGCCGTCCGCAATGGGCTGAAAAAATCCGAACGGCCCCACACGGTTCGGCCCCAGCCGGTTCTGCATGCGTCCGAGTCCCTTGCGCTCGAACACCGTAGTGAGCGCGAACAATCCGGGAAAGACGCAGACAATCGCGATCACGCCGAGCACGGCGCCGGCGGCGGGCCGCACGCCGGCAGGTAAGAAGCCTACGAGCCAGTCGCGTAACAGAAGAAAGATCTGATCAAGAGTGATCGAAATGGGCGCCGCAGCCATGAGCTAGCGACCTCCCACGGCCGGCATCTCCGGCTTGGCAGCAGCGGCTTTGGCTGCGGCATCGGCAGCGGCTTTCTCGGCGGCAGCCCTGGCCTTCGCTTCCGCCACGGCCTTCTCGTGCGCCAGCCGCGCGTCCACTTCAGCAGCTTCGGCGGGGTGAATCGAATGGTAGTACTCGTTCGACTTCGCCAGTTCGTGGCGATCGAGCAGCAGGTCGCCAAAGCGGTCATCGGTTGCCAGCTCGAACTGCGTGTCCATCTTGATCGCCTCGAACGGGCAGACCTCGACGCAGATCTGGCAGCTCATGCACACCGAGACATCGATATCGAACCGCGCGGGATAGATCTGCATCTTGCCCACAAAGTCCGGCTTCTTGTCCTTGCTCTTCTCGATGTAGATGCACTTGGGCGGGCACTCTTTCTCGCAGATCTGGCAGGCCACGCAGCGCATTCCGGCTTGCCAGTCCGGGCCGTCGTAGACGAGAAAAGGAAACACACGCGTATTCTCAATCGTCGGTATCCGCTGTTCCGGATACTCCACGGTCGTGAGCCGCTCTTCGGAGACAAAGCTGCCGGCAAAATTCTTTGCCGTCTCGAGCATCCCCTTCAGAATTCCCTCGCCTAACACCACAATCCTCCGGATTGAGCCATCAGCTTCTAGCTTTCAGCCCTCAGCTTTTTCGCGCCTAACCACATTCCTTCGTTGAATCTCAAACTCTCACCCCAGCAAGAATAGCTAGGAGCTAGAGGCTAGCAGCTGAAAGCTATCTGTCTACTTCTCCCAACACAATATCCACCGAGCCGAAGATCAGCACCACATCGGCTACGTTCTGTCCCAGGCACATATCTTCCAAGACCGTGAGATTGATCAGGCTTGGCGGCCGCACGCGATAGCGGTACGGGTTCGGGCTGCCGTCGCTGATCAGATAAAAACCAAGTTCGCCCTTCGGCGCTTCAATGCGTCCGTAGGCCTCGCCCGCTTTCGGCCGAAAGCCGCGCAGCTTTGCCTTCGGGTCCATCACCGGGCCGCCCGGAACCTCTTTGAGCGCCTGGTTGAGAATCCCAATTGACTCGCGCATCTCCAGCACGCGCACCATGTACCGGTCGTAGATGTCGCCATGATCGCCCAGCGGCACGCGGAACTTGAAGCGGTCGTAGATGCCGTAGTGGTCGATCTTGCGAATGTCGTAATTGACGCCCGAAGCGCGCAGCATCGGGCCGCTGATGCTGGCGTTCACCGCCAGATCCGGCTTGAGCACGCCGACTCCCTGCGTGCGCGCCATCAGAATTTCGTTGCCGCTCAGCAGCGCTTCAAACTCCTCGACAAATGCAGGCAGGCCGGCAACCACCTTGCGCGTGGCATCGAGCCACGGCTCCGACACATCCACGCGGCAGCCGCCGAAGCGCATGTAGTTGCACATCATGCGAGAGCCGGTAAGCGACTCGAAGAGGTCGAGAATCTTCTCGCGCTCGCGGAAGGCGTACATCAGCGGCGTGCCGCTGGCGCCCATCTCCTGCAACAGAAAACCGATGGTTGACGCGTGGTTCTGAATGCGCGTCAGCTCGGCCAGGATGACGCGAATGTATTGCGCGCGCTCCGGAACCTCCTGCGCGGTCAGCTTCTCGACAGCCAGCGCGTAGGCCCAGTTGTTGGTGAGCGAGCAGAAGTAGTCGAGACGATCGGTATACGGCATCGAGGCCAGATAGCTCGTTCCCTCGGCAATCTTTTCGTGATTGCGGTGCAGATAGCCGAAGACCGGCTTGAGCCTGATGACGCGCTCGCCATCGAGCGCCACATCCATGCGAAAGACACCGTGCGTCGAAGGATGGTGCGGCCCCATGGCCACTTCCAGCAGCTCGCCCTCACCCTCAGACTCGATCACCGGCGGCCGGTTCCAGCCATCCGCCCTGTTCGCATTTGTCGCTGCAATACTCATCCGGCGCTTGGTCCCTGCTCTCTGTTCTGGTGTGCCTGGGCTCTCTTCAGAACTTCGTCGTGCGCCGTGGGCTCGTATTCAAAATCGTCCGGCTCCACGTAGTCCTTCCGCATCGGATGATCCTTGAACTCGTCCCACATCAGAATCCGCCGCAGGTCCGGATGGCCGGTGAACACAATGCCGTAAAGATCGAAAATCTCGCGCTCCTGAAACTCCGCGCCGCGCCACACCGGCGTCAGCGAAGGCATCGATGTCTCGACCCGGTTTGCCGTACGCATCCGCATCACCAGTGGCCCATGCTTCAGCGCAACCGAATAGAGGTGATACACAGTCTCCAGATAACCCGGCATGACGTGCTTCTTCGTCTCTTCCACCGTTTCGTCGACGGTCTGCTCCACGCCATCCACGGTCTTTTTAACCTGACGCGTCACTTTCACTTTTTCGGCGATCTCTTTGTCCAGCCAGTCCACGCCGGTCACGTTCGAGAGAAAATCGAAGGCCAGTTCCGGACTATCGCGCAAAAACGTCGCCACCTCGATGGCGTGATCATGCTTGAGCAGCAGCGAGTGCTGCGCGGCCGGACTCGGATTCGGGACAACGCTCACTGCCGCGCCGGGCACAGCCGCTTCAATCGCCGCTTTGATCTCTTCGACGGTCTTCAACGTGCTTTCCTTCAATCTCCGCAGAGGCTAAAGCCCCCTGGTTCTATGCGTCTTTACGGCGCGACTAAAGTCGT
>JASHVE010000083.1 GCA_030039675.1 Acidobacteriaceae bacterium
CTCGCCGTGCTCTCCACGATCACGGTGATCCACCGGATCACGTACACCTACCAGTACACAAAGTACCTGGCGCCATTGAGCTAGGCATTACTGCCGGTTTTTCTTCCACTCCTCATACGGGATGCGGGGGATGGTGATGAATGCGTCGCGCGTGCGAACGTAGTTGCCCAGGCCGTTCATGCGGCCCACGGAGTGCAGTTCTTCCGCACGAATATACGGGCCGGCCGGATCGACGTAGCGGTCGTCCACGTAAATGGCGACCACGCGGCCCAAGATGATGCGCGAGCGGCCGATCTCCATGGTGGTGTACTCGCGGCACTCGAGAGCGGCGTGCGCCTCGGCCAAGCGCGGCGGCCTTACCTTCTGCGAAGGTGTGGTGGTGAAGCCGGCGATCTCTACCTCGCTCATTTCGGCGGGAAAGTCCGTGGCACAGATGTTCATTTTTTCGGCGATGTCTTCGGTGACGACATTCACGACAAACTCGCCGGTGCGGCGAATGTTGCGGGCCGTATCTTTGGGCACAAACTCCTCGCCAGGGCGGTCGGTGACGCCAATGCCCACGATTGGAGGGTCGGTGCAGAAATAGTTATAGGCGCTGAAGGGAGCCGCATTGAGCCGGCCCGCCTCGTTCATGCTGGTGATCAGCGCAATCGGTCTGGGCGTCACCAGGCCGATCAGCAGCCTATAGGTCACGCTCGCGGGAGCTTTCTCGAGATCGAATTGCATCCAGGTCTCCCGCTAGCAATCCATCGCAACCGTCGAGCAGCCAGGGCGATGGGGCCGCCACTGCATCAGGAACGCGGTGACCGCCGAAGACTGCATGCGGCGCATCGCTTCAAACTCGCCATTTTTCTGGCTGTAGAGCAGCTTGCCGCTTTCGCTCAACACAGCCAGTGCGGGCACGCCCTTTTGCAGAGGAACTTCGAGTTCCTTGGCCAGATTCTGATTGGCATCGAGGTGGCCAACATTCACATGGACCATAACGTAGTTCGATTCAAGCAGCTTGAGGTTTTTGGAGTCGTGAAAGTAAATATCCAGCACCTGGCAGTCGCCGCACCAGTTGCCTCCGAAATCAACGAGAACACGCTTGTGGGTTGCGGCAGCAGTTCTTAATGCAGCAGTAAGATCGGCCTTGGCTTGGCTGGGATCGGGATAGATATCGCGGTCGGCGGAACGCGCCAGGCTACCTGTGCACGCGATCACGACACCGAGAAGGAGGAATTTTGCCGTCTTCACTTTGGGGGCCTCCATAACTAATTTCAGTCTGCCACAAATGTACGTGTTGAGCGCGCCTTCAGGGCCTCTCAACCGGCAGCCGAAACGTTTTATTCTTGAGATTGGATGCGAGACCGTAAAGAATTGCGGCAGCGTTTGGAGGCGAAAGCCTACCCTGACTTGGGCGCAATGATGGAAGACTATGCGCAGGCGGCGGCGGCGCTGGGTGCAGCGGAGTTCCAGCAAAAGCTGGACTTTACTGGAGAATCGATCGACGGTCTCGACGAGATCCTGATCGTGGTGGGCGAGAGCCCGGAGCTCGATCTCGATTTCGAGGTGCGGCTATGGGGCAGCTACCTGGGCGAGGTGCTGCGGCGGCGCTATGCGGGGAACTGGGAGATGACGGTCTATCCCGGCGGCGCGACGGCAGTACCGTCCATCGATGTGCGGGGATCGCGGCTCTTCCCGCTGATGAAGGTCTATCGCCGGCTTACGGCAGGCGAAGAAGAAGATCTGGGCGCCTTTTTCGCCATGGTGACCGAACGGCTGGGGCGGCCGGCGCAGGTGAACTGATTTCCAATCCCGGTTCGCGCGGGCAAGCGGATCTGTGCGACAATAGCTGTTAAGCTTGCGCGCTGACTCAATAGAGCGCGCGGAGGGAAAACGGATGGGTGATCTACTTCAGCCTTGGCATCTGGTGGTGCTGCTTGTTGTGGCGTTCTTGCTCTTCGGCGCCAAGCGGCTGCCGGAGCTGGGCAAAGGGCTGGGCGAGGGTTTGAAGGGATTCAAAGAGGGCATCAAGGGTGTAACAGAGCCAACACCCCCGGCTCCGCCCGTGCAGCAGAATACTGCCGCTGCGACGCCGGTGAGTTCGACCCCGATCGAGCCCAAGTAACGCGCGACAAGCGACCTTGGCGCTCTGGCCGAAGCAGGGATTTCCTGCACAGGCACGAAGCGGAGAGACTTGAGTATGTCAAAGGCCTGTGCCGGTGCACAGGCCTTTGTGCATTTATGCCTTAATGGCTCAAGAGCGCAACTGCAACCAAAGCCAGCGCCATGCCGGCCCACTGGCGGCGTGTAGGATGCTCGCGCAGAATGAGCGAAGCCAGAAGGATGGTCCCCGCCGGGTACAGTGAGCAGATAACAGCAGCGGCGTCCAGCCGGCCCAGTTGGCTGGCCCGTATGTAGAACAAGTTGCCAATCGTGTCCAGCATCCCGGCCAGGGTCCCGGTGCGCCAGAAACCCCTCCAGGGAGTCTTCGGCGGCATCAGGAGGAGAACCATTGCCAGCGCCGAGGCTCCGGCGACTCTGGCTATGGCCATAATCCACAAGAGGTTTCCCCCGCCCGCCATCTTGAAAAAGATCAGTTGCGATCCGAATCCAACTCCTGCGCAAGCGCCCATCCACAACGCGGCGGGCGGGGTAACCGCCTGTTTCGTCGCACCGCACTTAGCGACCGGCCTACGGGTGATCAGCCAGACGGCGATGCAACCCAGCGCCAGTCCAACAGCGCTGAGGGGAGCCGGCAGACCATCGGTGACGACAGAATAGAGGACCGGACTCAGTGCGGTGAGCAGACCGGCGAGAGCGGCCGTCAATCCCATGCCACCCATTGCCAGAGCGCGATAAAAGAGCGCCAACGACAACGCGCCTACTAGCCCGCCGATCGCGGCGCAAAGCAGGTAGTTCGGCCTGGGCAGAGCGAGCCCGATCCCCAGGCAGACGGAGAGCAAGATAAAAAAGGAGACGCTGTGGCCGGAGATTGCCACCAGCAGCGCGGGTGCGCGGCGTGCTCCCAGGCCGCCGGCAAAGTCCGAACCGCCCCAGGAAGCGGCCGAGATCAGACCGAGTCCGGCCGATGCTCCCGAGCCGCTCACTGGTTACTTGTAATCCTGCGAAGAGGGATAGTAACCGTGCTTGGCGATAATCTCAAGATTGGGCCGGTCGACGCGCACGTCGATCGTGCGGTACTTGTCGTCGTAGATCGACTCGTGGCTCAGATAGCCCAGCGTGTACTGGTTGCGAGCCTCGCCCGCAATCTTCATGTAGCTTTTTTCAATGCCGTTCACGCCGCCTTCGGCATCGGTATCGCCGCCGGTCGTCGCCGTGTATTTATAGAGAATGTTGTCATACATCGTGAACGGCAGATGGAAGCGGTCGAGCCAACCCTCGCCCCAGCGGGCGGAGTCGCCCACCAGCGT
>JASHVE010000084.1 GCA_030039675.1 Acidobacteriaceae bacterium
GCTGCTGGCCGAGCGTGACCCAATAGACTCCGTCCGGGAAGGCCCGGCGCACCTCTGGGTGGTGGGCCAGCGCCGAAGCCAGCACGCTTTTGCCGATTCCGCCCATGCCCTGCACGCCTACGCGGCCGGCGGCGCCGGAGACAACCACCGGCTTGGCCAGGTCGGCCAGCAGGATGTCGCGCAGCTTGTCGATGCGGTCGGGCTGGGCGACGAAGTGCGGCGGCAGATCAGGCACGGCGACGAGCTTGCCCGCAGGGGCGAGCGGCTCCGAAAGCTGGCGGATGAGGTTGGCCAAGTGGGCTTCAAATTTCTGCTCGTTGCGCTCCGGGTGCTCGGGGTCGCCGCGGAAGTCTTCGGCGTGGATGAGGGCGAGTTCGCGGGGCAGCAGCGAGTAGCCGTCGATTCGCTGGCCGGAAGCGTCGCGGCCATCGAGCCTGACGATGGGGTTGACGCACTTAAGCGCCTCAAAGTAAGCGAAGCGCCACTCCTGGGTGACGTAGTCGGAGGCCATGGCGGCGGGGCCGGCGACCAGCACCAGGCGGTCGCACGCGGCGATGGCGTCGCGGATCTCCTGGTAAAAGGCGAGCTGGCGCACGGGCATGGAGATGCGGTCGAACCAGACGCGGAGGCCGGCATGGGTGAGCCGGTCATAAAGCCGCCGGACAAAGGGCTCGTCGTCCGAGCGCGCGTACGAGAGAAAGACCGAGGTCATCGTGCAGCCTTTCGGCTGTCAGGGGGCCGGCGCGCGCGGGGATGCGGCAAAACAGGCCACCTGCCAGGACCATCTCCGGAGGAATGACCCATCGTAGCATCGCCGGCCGGCAGCCACTCGCTGTCTTGCGACGCGCCCTGGGTGCATGCAGGATAATCCCCGTTGGCAGGCCAATACCCGCAATTTGTCGTGTCCATTCTCTCTGCATCGAGTGCTACGATGGGCCAATCCCCCGGACTTGCAGCTGCTTGCCATGAACGAGAACCGCCGTATCCGCGTCTTTGTTTCCTCCACCTTTCGTGATTTAGTGGAGGACCGCAACGAATTGATGACTCACGCTTGGCCTGAGTTGCGGCGCTTCTGCCGCGAGCGCCAGGTCGAGCTGGTTGAGGTGGATCTGCGCTGGGGCATCACCGAGGAGCAGAGCACCCGCAAAGAGACTCTCAAGTTGTGCCTCGATGAAATCCGCTCCTGCCGCCCGTTCTTCATCGGCCTGCTCGGCGAGCGCTACGGCTGGGTGCCAGGCGACGATGCCTTCACGGCCGACCTCAGTGAAGAGCAGCCGTGGCTGCGCGGGCTCTCCGGCAAAAGCGTCACGGAGCTCGAAATTCTGCATGGAGTGCTCAACAATCCGGAAATGGCCGGCCGGTCATTCTTCTACTTCCGCGACCCGGCCTACGCCCAGGCACGCGGCGTGGACTTCCTTTCAGAGGATTCCGCTTCTCAAGACAAGCAAGAGGCGCTCAAGGAACTGATCAAGAAGACCTGCGCGCAAAAGCAAATTCCGCTGAACGAGAACTATCCTGATCCGCAGGCGTTAGCCAAGCTCGTCCTCAAAGACTTGAAGGACGCAATCGAAGCACAGTTCCCTATCGAGGAAGTTCCCGATCCGCTGACCAAGGAAGCTCGTGACCACGAGGCCTTTGCCGAGACCCGCCGCCGCACCTACATCGGCCGGCCAGAGTACTTCGCCCGGCTCGACGGGCACGCGGTCGGAGACGGCGTCCCGTTGGTACTGCTCGGCGAGTCGGGGAGCGGCAAGTCGGCACTGCTCGCCAACTGGATCGAGCACTGGCGTACCGCGCACCCAGAGGACTTCCTCTTTCAGCACTACATCGGCGGCACGCCTGACTCGGCCGATCACTGGCGGCTGATGACGAGGCTCATCGCCGAGATCAAGCGATGGAGCGAGGGCCCGGGCGAAGTCCCTCGCTCGCACGACGACCTCCTGCGCGACTTCGGTCTCTGGCTGGCCAAGGCGCGTGCCCGTGCCGAGCATCTGGGCGTCAGAGTGATCGTCATCCTCGACGCGCTCAATCAGCTTCAAGATGACGATCACGCGCGACTGCTCGGCTGGCTGCCGGAGCACCCGTTTACCGGCCCGCTGCGGCTGGTCGTCTCCACGCTGCCGGTGAGGCCGCCGGTAGATGATCCAGAGAAGATCGTGGACGATCCGCTGAAAGTTGTCGCAGATCGCGGATGGAAGACAATGCGCGTCGAACCACTCACAACGGAGGAACGTCGCGGCATGATGGCGCACTATCTGGCGCGATTCGGCAAAAAGCTCGATGAGGCGCGCCTCGAACGCCTGGCCACTGCGCCTGCCGCCTCCAATCCGCTTTACTTGAAGATCCTGCTCGACGAGTTGCGCGTGACCGGGACGCACAACCGGCTCGACGAGCGCCTCGCCGAATATCTCCGTGCTCCAGACATCGCTGGGCTGCTCGGGCTGGTCCTGGACCGCTACCAGCGCGACTACGAACGCGACTGTCCCGGCCTGGTCGGCGAAGCTCTCGGTCTCATCTGGGCTGCGCGACGCGGTCTGAGCGAAATCGAGCTCTTGCGCCTGCTCAGGCCGCCCGACCTGCCGCAGTTGCCGGCAGCAATTTGGTCGCCCTTTCGCGCCGCACTTGATGAAAGCCTCGTCGACCGCGGCGGCATCCTCAACTTCGCGCACGACTTTCTACGCTTAGCTGTCGAGCAGATTTTTATTCCCGGTGGGGATTACCGCGGGCGTCTTCGCCTTAAACTTGCACGGGATTTTGAGCGTCAGTCAATTACTGCGCGAACCTGCGATGAACTGCCATGGCTCTTGCTGCAGTGCTGCGAATACGACAAGTTGCAAGCATGCCTGCTCAATTTGGCAAGATTTTCGAAGATCCATGAGCGTGACTCGAATGAGCTGATGCACGATTGGCAAATCATCATTTCAAATCACAAGAAAAATACGGGTAGTTCTCTTGATGTTGGTCGCCTTTATCTGGCTCAACTGGAGCAAACTCCAGATTCCGAAAAGATTTACGTCGTCGGGACACTCGGACAGTTCCTCTACGAACTGGGTTTCTTCGATGCAGCTCTTAGTTGCTTCGAGGATCAGGATGCGACGGTTCAGCGCCTCAATCTGCCTTTTGAAGACAGAATGCTCTCGATCGTGTTCCTGACGGCGGTTACGGCAAATGATAAGGGATTGATCGAACGGGACATTGGGCGGCAAGAGAATGCCTTACGATGCTTCACCGAAGCGGCCGACTTGGTGGAAACCTATTTGTCTCACCTGGGCACGGCGGGTCAGCCAAGAAATGACGCCAAAAGGCTTCTATCCGCCATTTTGATGAATCAAGCCAGCGTGCTTCGAAGCGATATCGATAAATCCCGGTGCGGCGACCTCCTTGAGAAAGCTCTCGTCCTGATGAAGGAGGCAAAGGGAGAAACTTCGCCAGAAGTTGCGACTGTGCTTCAAGGGGTTGGCAACTTCAACATGGCAAATGGAGAATTCGAGAGCGCATTGCGGCATCATCTGGATGCACTTTCTATTCGCCGCATGATCCTTGGAAACGGCCACCGTGATGTGGGGCTCAGCATGGGGAATGTGGCAACCTCGTTGGCAGGAACTCACCATTACCACTTCGCGATGGAACTATGGGAGCGATCACTGCAGATTCTATCCGGCACAATTGGCGATGAGCATCAGTCGTCCAAGTCTGTTTGGACTTCCCTCGCTGAATGCAAGGAGTTGGTCCATCGCTCGATGACGACTCCATCTCAATTCGGCGTTTTGCTGCTCGCTTGTGAGACGCAGTGGCCGAAAGAAAACCCGCCTGAAGTGGTTACTCAGGCTGGAGTTTCCACGGTTGCAACTGGTATTAGCGATCTCCTCACTGAGATTTGGGATGAGTCAGTAGCGTATGGCAGCTGCTTACCGGTGTTGCTCCTGGCGTGCCCGGGCTACGAAAAGGCAGTGATTCAGGTGCTGCAGACCCGGATTGCCGCCAAGTTCCCCAAAGAAATATTCAGATCCTTCAATATCCCATCAATTCTGGCCGGACTAAACGCCGTCGATGCAATGGTTCCGCTGGTCACAATCCCGAATCAGATTACCCAATGGCTTCAGGAAAGAAATATTGATGTGCTGATGGTTCGGCCGATTGCTGATTCTGGTGCAATTACAGATCGCAGGTTTTTCAATTTTGTGAGGAATAGCTATAAGGAAGAGCCAAAGAGAGGACTCGGGGCATTTTTCCAGAACAGAAAGAACTCTGATGGCGATTTTAGACCGATCGCGCTCGAATGTGTTCCGTGGGACAATTTCGATGGCCCGCTCCTCGGACTCTTCAGCGGAGACTCCGATCCGAGACCTGCCTTATTCACGACGCGCGGAGTTCTGGAGCAAGGTTACTCACCTACGCAAAGGGATCTTCGTTCGACCGGCGCATTTTATGTCAATATACCGGCAATGCGCACCTGGTTCAGTCAAGGCACCGCTCGGGAACAGTCGAATTTTCGCGATTGGTCGGCCCAATCCTTGATTTCGTTCGCGACGGAGCCTGTAAGCGAACAATGCTCGGTCTTCGAGTCATCTCTTTCTGATCTCATACTTACGATCAAAGCGAGGCCGATTAATATGCCTCCCGAGAGAGGAACCAGAAGCATCGCAATGAACAAACTTAACAGGGAGATCGATAGTATCTTGGGCGCAGGAGCGGTTCCCTGATAGTTCCTCTTGCCCAAGAACGAGAGGCCTGAGACCGCCATGGCGATAACTCCCGCATGGACGAGTGATCGCCGGTGTTCATAAGGGACTGCACTTTTGGCAACCTGCGACCGAGGTTGCCTTTGCCGCGCCGTCTTCATCTTCGGCCGGGTGATTGAGCGAATGAGCTCTACGTCGTTAAGCATGTCGGCGAGGCCGAGTGCCGACGATGACGGAAATATTGTTCGGAGCCGAGACAGAGTATGCCGTGACGGGCGGGCGCCGCTCGCGATCCAATCCCGATGGAGGTGCGGCGTCAGACCTGATGCGTGCGGCGCGCGCGCGGCTGGCTCACCTGCCCGACATCAACCACCATAGCGGGTTATACCTCTCTAATGGCGCTCGTCTTTACGTGGATTGCGGTACACATCCTGAGTACAGCACCCCTGAATGTACGAATCCATGGGATGTGGTGCGAAACATTGAAGCCGGCCATAGGATCCTTTCCGATCTGGCGCGGGGAGAGAAAGAAGCGAGGCCCCGGCACCGGGAGATCTTGTGTTTTCGCTCCAATGTGGATTACAGCGGCACCGGCGCCACCTGGGGAAGCCACGAGTCGTATCTTACGAAGAGCGCGCCTGCCCGGTTCAAGGCGCAATTGATTCCGCACTTGGCGACGCGTCCCATCTACACGGGGGCCGGCGGGTTCAATCCATCGGCGAGAGCACTCGAGTTCTCGCTTTCGCCGCGATTGACGTACTTCGGACACGCAGAGACAGACGACTCGACGCGCGAGAAGGGAATCTGGAATGGCCGGCAGGAGCCGCTCTGTGAGGGCTATTATCGGCTGCACGTGACTTGCGGGGAGTGCCTGTGCTCGCAAACTGCGACGTTTCTGAAATTCGGCGCGACGGCCCTGGTGGTGGCCATGGCAGACGCGGGACTGAAACCGGCGGCCGGCATCAACATGGTCAGCCCGGCCGCAGCGTTGCGCACGATCATCGCAGATCCAACGTGCCGAGCCCGAGTTACGGCTGGCGATCCGGCGCTTTCAGCAATCGGCGTGCAGCGGCAATACCTGGCGATGGCCGAGTCTCATCTCGATGAAGCGTTCATGCCTCCGTGGGCCGGCGAGGTATGCCGCCGGTGGCGAGAGATCCTGGACCGGCTCGAGGCCGGGCCCCAAGCGGTCGCAAAAACTCTCGACTGGGCAATCAAGCTTGCCCTCTATATGGATCGGTTAAGGAACACGGGGATCGACGGAGCCAGGGGTTGGAATCAAGAGCGAATGCCGGTTCGGGAATTACTCCCTCCCGTTCCGGAAGAGCCGCCAGCAGTCAAGATGATGCGCAGGAAGCCGGTGCGGGTGTCTAGGGAAGCGGCGGCAGAATCCGGTTTGTTCGATGTTCTTGCGGAACCTTCGGAGCCTACCCCGGCCGAAGCGGATTCGCTTAGGCGCAGCTACAGTCAGATGTTCGAGATCGACATGCGGTTCGGGCAGCTTGGCGGCGCGAGCATTTTTGATGCGCTGGACCGTGAGGGCGTGCTAGACCATCGCATTGTGGAAGAAGCCGAGATTGTTCGGGCGATGACGCATCCCCCAGAAGGGAGCCGGGCGAAGCTTCGCGGAGAGGCAGTTCGGCGGCTCGCAGGCAGCGAGGGCGCGCGGTGCGACTGGCAGCGGATCGTCGACGGCAAGGAAAAGCGGTTGCTCGATCTTTCGCATCCATTCGCAAGCCGGGAGTCATGGCAAGAATTGGACTCGGTGGATCGCGATGAGGCTTATTCGCTTGGGGAGGACTCCGGCTGGGACCAGCATCCACTGAACCGGAGGCAGCGCGCCTATCAGCTCTATCTCGACAGGAATTACTCCGGCGCAGAAGAAATTCTCAGCGCG